>NZ_CP107968.1:1902500-2047500 GCF_036084755.1 Streptomyces sp. NBC_00370 | reverse complement strand
CAACATTAAGTCTGAGACCTGATGCCGAGCCGATTGTGGTGAAGTGGATGATCCTATGCTGTCGAGAAAAGCCTCTAGCGAGTTTCATGGCGGCCCGTACCCTAAACCGACTCAGGTGGTCAGGTAGAGAATACCGAGGCGTTCGGGTGAACTATGGTTAAGGAACTCGGCAAAATGCCCCCGTAACTTCGGGAGAAGGGGGGCCATTCCTGGTGATCATCTTTACGGTGTGAGCTTGGGGTGGCCGCAGAGACCAGCGAGAAGCGACTGTTTACTAAAAACACAGGTCCGTGCGAAGCCGTAAGGCGATGTATACGGACTGACGCCTGCCCGGTGCTGGAACGTTAAGGGGACCGGTTAGTCACATTTCGGTGTGGCGAAGCTGAGAACTTAAGCGCCAGTAAACGGCGGTGGTAACTATAACCATCCTAAGGTAGCGAAATTCCTTGTCGGGTAAGTTCCGACCTGCACGAATGGCGTAACGACTTCTCGACTGTCTCAACCATAGGCCCGGTGAAATTGCACTACGAGTAAAGATGCTCGTTTCGCGCAGCAGGACGGAAAGACCCCGGGACCTTTACTACAGTTTGATATTGGTGTTCGGTTCGGCTTGTGTAGGATAGGTGGGAGACTGTGAAGCTTGGACGCCAGTTCAGGTGGAGTCGTCGTTGAAATACCACTCTGGTCGTGCTGGATGTCTAACCTGGGTCCGTGATCCGGATCAGGGACAGTGTCTGATGGGTAGTTTAACTGGGGCGGTTGCCTCCTAAAGAGTAACGGAGGCGCCCAAAGGTTCCCTCAGCCTGGTTGGTAATCAGGTGTTGAGTGTAAGTGCACAAGGGAGCTTGACTGTGAGACCGACGGGTCGAGCAGGGACGAAAGTCGGGACTAGTGATCCGGCGGTGGCTTGTGGAAGCGCCGTCGCTCAACGGATAAAAGGTACCCCGGGGATAACAGGCTGATCTTCCCCAAGAGTCCATATCGACGGGATGGTTTGGCACCTCGATGTCGGCTCGTCGCATCCTGGGGCTGGAGTCGGTCCCAAGGGTTGGGCTGTTCGCCCATTAAAGCGGTACGCGAGCTGGGTTTAGAACGTCGTGAGACAGTTCGGTCCCTATCCGCTGTGCGCGTAGGAGTCTTGAGAAGGGCTGTCCCTAGTACGAGAGGACCGGGACGGACGAACCTCTGGTGTGCCAGTTGTCCTGCCAAGGGCATGGCTGGTTGGCTACGTTCGGGAGGGATAACCGCTGAAAGCATCTAAGCGGGAAGCCTGCTTCGAGATGAGGACTCCCACCCCCTTGAGGGGTTAAGGCTCCCAGTAGACGACTGGGTTGATAGGCCAGATGTGGAAGACCGGTAACGGTTGGAGCTGACTGGTACTAATAGGCCGAGGGCTTGTCCTCAGTTGCTCGCGTCCACTGTGTGGTTCCCGGGTTGCGAACAGTTTCGCACCGGTTGAACCAGTATGTACTCAATTGAAGAGTGTGCTTGTTCGCTAGAGACCCGATAGGGTTTCGGTGGTCATAGCGTGAGGGAAACGCCCGGTTACATTTCGAACCCGGAAGCTAAGCCTCATTGCGCCGATGGTACTGCAGGGGGGACCCTGTGGGAGAGTAGGACGCCGCCGAACAATCTTTGAAGGGCCCGTGGTCCAGCGTTCAACGCTGGGCTACGGGCCCTTTTTTGTTTTTTCCTTTTCTGCATGATGCGCACCCGAAAGCCGGTTGCGCGAGAATGACTGCGTCACCCGAAGACAGGAGCTCAACCCATGTCCCCCAACTCCTCCGACGATCGTCCCGACCGCGAGCAGCCTCGTCGGGACAACAGTGGTGACCGGGGCGGGTTCCGTGGGGGCCGTGACGACCGTGGTGGCCGCCCGAGTGGCCCGCGTCGTGACGACCGCCCCAGTAGTCCTCGGCGTGACGACCGTGGTCGTGACGATCGCGGTGGCCGGCCCACCAACAGCGGTGGCAGCGGCGGCGGTTTCGCGCGTCGTGACGACCGTCCCAGCGGGCCGCGGCGTAGTGACGACCGGCGCGACGACCGTCCCTCCTTCCGTCGTGACGACCGCGGCGACCGTCCCAGCGGTCCGCGCCGTGACGACGACCGTGGTGGACGCCCCAGTACAGGTGGCCGTCCCAGCACCGGAGGCCGTCCCACCAGCGGTGGGCGTCCGACCGGCGGTGGCCGCCCCACCGGTGGCGGTCGTCCGACGAGCGGTGGACGTCCGACCGGCGGTCGTGACGATCGCGGCGGCCGTCCCACCAGCGGTGGCGGCGGCTACGGGCGTCGTGACGACCGGCCGAGCGGTCCGCGCCGCGAGGACGACCGTGGTGGACGCCCCAGCACAGGCGGACGTCCGAGCACGGGTGGGCGTCCCAGCAGTGGCGGTCGTCCGACCGGCGGTCGTGACGATCGCGGCGGCCGTCCCACGACCAGCGGTGGTGGCGGTTACGGCCGGCGGGACGACCGTGACCGTGGCGGATACCGCGGGCGTGACGACAACCGGCGCGACGACAGCCGTGGTGGCGGCTACACCCGCCGTGACGACCGTGAGCGGGACAGGGAGCCGATCAAGCGGCTGCCGATTCCCGACGAGGTCACCGGGTTCGAGATCGACAAGAGCGTCCGGCAGGAGCTGATGAGCCTGCCGAAGACCCTCGCCGACGACGTCGCCAGGAACCTCGTCATGGTCGCCCAGCTCATCGACGACGACCCGGAGCAGGCCTACGCCTACTCGCGTATCGCCCTGCGGCTCGCCTCCCGTGTCTCCGCCGTACGCGAGGCCGCAGGCTTCGCCGCGTACGCGACGCAGAAGTACGGTGAGGCGCTGGCCGAGTTCAGGGCTTCGCGTCGGATGACCGGCGGCGTGGACCTGTGGCCCGTCATGGCGGACTGCGAGCGCGGCCTCGGCCGCCCCGAGCGTGCGATGGCGATGGCCGGCGAGCCCGAGGTGCGGAAGCTCGACAAGGCGGGGCAGGTCGAGATGCGGCTGGTCGCCGCCGGCGCCCGCAGGGACATGGGGCAGATCGACGCCGCCATCGTGACCCTGGAGAGCCCGGAGTTGGGGTCCAGCGCCATTCATCCGTGGACCTCGCGGCTCCGTTACGCGTACGCCGACGCGCTGCTGTCGGCCGGGCGTGAGGACGAGGCGCGCGAGTGGTTCGCCAAGACGATCGAGGCCGACAAGGACGGGGCGACGGACGCGTCCGACCGCCTCGCCGAGCTGGACGGGATCGAGTTCGTCGACGCCGAGGCGGCCGACGACGAAGACGACGACCAGGACGACAGCGACGACGTGGCCGACGACAAGAAGTGACGAAGTGACCGTGTAGTCCGACGAGAGGGCGGCGTCGGAATCCCGAACAGGGTTCCGGCGCCGCCCTTTTGCGTTGCCCCGCAGAAGCCGCACTCAGCTCGGCGTGAGGCTCCTCATCACCAGGCCCGTCGCCGGCTTCGGGCCGAACGACGTCGATTTGCGCGGCATCGTGACGCCCTGGCGGGCCAAGTCCCGTACGACGTCCTCGCGTACCGGATGCAGCAGCACGGCCGTCGATCCGTTGCGCTCGGCGTGCTCGACCGCGGCGTCGGTCTCGTGGATGTACGCGATGTGTTCGCGGTCGTCCGGGATCCGCAGAATGTGGTCGAGCAGCGTGCTGTGCAGCACCGTCGCGTCCAACTCCCGCCAGGCCGCGGGGCGGTCGGCCGGGATCGTCCGGGCCAGCAGTCCGGGGTCCGGGCGGTCGACCAGATGGAAACGGCCGTCCCCGGCGAGCAGGAACGCGGTTCCTTTTTCGGTGGCCGCGCCGAGGGCGTCCAGGGCGTCCGGGAGCGGGCCCTCGATCGTGCGGACACGGAAGGCGCCGTCGAGGGCGTCGATCGCGCGGGCCACCGGTATGCCGTGCAGCAGCCGGTGGATGGCCCGTACCCGCAGCGGATAGCGGTTGGTGTCGACGAGCAGGACCAGTCCGTAGCTCCACGGTCCGCCGGCCGCGTGCTCCGTACGCAGCCGGAGGTACGTCGCCCACCGGTGGTGGCCGTCCGCGATCAGTGCCTGATGGCTGCCCAGGTCCGCGGCGATCGCGGCGAGTTCGGCGGGATCGGTGACGGACCACAGCCGGTGGCTGAAGCCGTCCTCGGTGGTGGTGGCGAGCAGCGGGGTCCGGCCGGCCGTGCGCTCGATGACCGCCGCCGTGCCGGTCGTACCGTCGTCGCCGCCGGGGTAGGTCAGCAGCAGCGGTTCCAGGTTGGTCGCCGTCGTACGCATCAGGGCCGCGCGGTCCGCCACGATGTCGGGCATCACGTCCTCGTGCGGCAGCACGATGCCGTCCGCCGGTTCGGAGAGGGCCAGCGCGCCGATGACGCCGCGCTGCAACACCTCGTCCCTGCGCTGCTCGTAGACGTAGAGCGCGGGTTCGGGGTCCGGGGCGATGACGCCCTCGCTCCGCCAGCGCGCCAAGGTCTCCGCGGCCTGCCGGTGGCGCTCGTCGGCTGTCGGGGCCTGCGGCAGGATGAGCCGGACGATGTTGTGGGGATCCGCCGATTCGAGATGCTGCAGTCCGTCCGGCCTGATGACGACGTCGTACGGCGGTGACGTCACGGCGGCGAGGCTGCCGACCAGTTCGGGGACGTATCGCAGGCCGCGGAAGGGGAGCAGCCGCAGTCCGTCGGGCGCCGCACCTGTCGTCTTCATCTGTGCATGGTATGTGGGATGCGGCTATGAGCGATGATCTGGGGGATGGTCCCGAGCGAGGAGCGGAAGACGGATGAGTCAGCAGGGCAGGTCCAGGCCGGGCAGCAGTGGCGAAGCGCTGGACAAGACGTACGACACGGCTCTGCTCGATCTTGACGGTGTGGTGTACGCGGGCGGTTCCGCCATCGCGCATGCCGTCGAAGCGCTCGGCACGGCGCGGGACGCGGGGATGCGTCTGGCGTACGTGACGAACAACGCGCTGCGGACGCCGGACGCCGTCGCCGGGCATCTGACGGAGCTGGGGGTGCCGGCCGAGGCGGCCGATGTGATCACGTCGGCGCAGGCGGTGGCGCGGCTGATCGCCGAGCAAGTGCCCGCAGGGGCCAGGGTGCTGGTCATCGGCGGGGAGGGGCTGCGGGTCGCGCTGCGCGAGCGCGGGCTTGAACCGGTGGAGTCGGCGGACGACGATCCCGCCGCGGTCGCCCAGGGGTACGGCGGGCCCGACCTCGCCTGGGGCAGGTTCGCCGAGGCCGGGTACGCGGTGTCCCGGGGCGTGCCGTGGTTCGCTTCGAACACGGACCTGACGATTCCGAGCGGGCGCGGCATCGCGCCGGGCAACGGGGCGGCCGTCGAGGTCGTACGGATCGCGACCGGCGCCGAACCGCAGGTCGCGGGCAAGCCGTTGCCGCCGATGCACCGGGAGACGATCCTGCGGACCGGCGCGAAGCACGCCCTGGTCGTGGGGGACCGGCTGGACACGGACATCGAGGGCGCGTTCAACGGCGAGGTGGACTCGCTGCTGGTGCTGACCGGAGTGACGGACGCCGCGCATCTCCTGGCCGCCGAGCCCAAGCACCGGCCGACGTACGTGGACGCGGATCTGCGCGGACTGCTGACCGGGCAGCCCGAAGTGACGGACACCGACGGCGGCTTCGGCTGCGGCGGGTGGACGGCGTCCGTGCGCGACGACGCGTTCGTCCTCGACGGGGACGGCGCCGCGCTGGACGGGCTGCGTGCGCTGTGCGCCGCTGCCTGGACGCAGGCCGGGGAAGGCTCCTGCACGCTCGACGCGGGGAAGGTGCTGGCGAAGCTGGGTCTCTGAGCGGTACGGCGCTGAGGGGCGTCGGCAAGGGCTCTGAGCAGGCACGCAGCCCCCCTCGAAGGGCGGCTGTCAGGGTAGGCTAGCCTAACTTGCGTGTTGGTCGACCGTCCCTCCGAACAGCGCGCGGAGCCCCTGCCCGCAGCGCCGCCCGCGCGCCGCACCCTGCGCGCCGCCGGGTTGCTGCTCGCTCTCTGCGTGCTGCTCCTGGTGTGTGTCGCGAGCATCGCCGTCGGCGCGAAGTCGATTTCGCCCGCCGACGTGTGGCACGGGCTGTTCCACGCGTCGGGCACCGACAACGACGTGATCGTCACCGACGTACGGCTGCCGCGCACCGTCCTCGGGCTGCTCGTCGGCGCCGCCCTCGGGCTGGCCGGCGCCGTGATGCAGGCACTCACCCGCAACCCGCTCGCCGAGCCGGGGCTGCTGGGTGTCAACGCCGGTGCCTCGGCGGCCGTCGTCTCCGCGATCAGCTTCCTCGGCGTCACCTCACTGACCGGGTACGTGTGGTTCGCCTTCGCCGGCGCCGCCGTCGTGTCCGTGGCGGTCTACGTCCTCGGTGGCAGCCGTGGCGCCACCCCCGTACGGCTCGCGCTCGCCGGTACGGCGGCGAGCGCCGCGCTGTTCGGCTATGTCAACGCCGTCCAGCTGCTGGACTCGGCCGCGCTCGACCGGCTGCGGTTCTGGACGGTCGGCTCGCTCGCCTCCGCCGACATGTCGACCGTCGGCAAGGTGTGGCCGTTCATCGCGGCCGGTGTGCTGCTCGCGCTGCTGATCGCCCGCCCGCTGAACGCGATGGAGATGGGCGACGACACGGCGCGCTCCCTGGGCGCGCGGCTGACCCGTACGCGCGTGCTCGCGATGCTCTCCGTCACCCTGCTGTGCGGGGCCGCGACCGCGGCGTGCGGGCCGATCGTCTTCATCGGGCTGATGGTGCCCCATCTCGTCCGTACCGTCACGGGCCCGGACATGCGCTGGATCCTGCCGTACGCGGCGGTGCTCGCGCCGGTGCTGCTGCTCGGCTCCGACGTGCTGGGCAGGGTCGTGGCCCGGCCTTCGGAACTGCAGGTCGGCATCGTCACCGCGCTGATCGGCGGGCCCGTCTTCGTCCAACTCGTCCGCCGCAAGAGGATGGCCCAGCTGTGAGCGCGCCGACACGGGTGATCCGTACGCCCGGTGGACTGTCCGTACGGTTCGACGGCCGCTCCGGTCTCGTCCTGCTCGTGCTGACGGTGGCGGCGCTCGCCGTCGGGGTCGTCCTGATCGGCAGCGGCGACTTCGCGATGTCGCCGGGCGACGTCGTGGCCACCCTGTTCGGGAAGGGCACGGTCTCGCAGGAGTTCATCGTCCGTGACCTGCGGCTGCCCCGGGTGCTGGTGGGGCTGCTGGTGGGCGGGGCGCTCGGGATCGGCGGGGCCGTTTTCCAGTCCGTCAGCCGCAACCCGCTCGGCAGCCCCGACGTGATCGGCTTCGGCCAGGGCGCGACCGTCGGCGCCCTCGGGGTGATCGTGATCTTCCACGGCGGCGCCGCTGCCGTCTCGGCGGGTGCGCTGGCCGGCGGGCTGCTGACCGGCGCCGGTATCTACCTGCTGGCCTGGAAGCGCGGCGTGCACGGCTACCGTCTCGTCCTCGTCGGTGTCGGCGTCGCCGCGATGCTCACGGCCGTCAACTACTACCTGATCACCAAGGCCGACCTGAACGACGCGACGCGGGCCGTGCTGTGGATGACCGGCACGCTCGACGGCCGTGACTGGACGCAGGTCTGGCCGCTGCTGGCCCTCTGCGCCGTGCTCGCGCCGCCGGTCGTCGGATACGCCAGGCCGCTGCGGGTGATGGAGATGGGCGACGACGCGGCGTACGCGCTCGGCATACCGGTCGAGCGGGTACGGGTGCTGCTGATGGGGGCGGCGGCGCTGCTCGTGGCGGCGGCGACCGCCGCGGCCGGTCCGATCGCCTTCGTCTCGCTCAGCGCGCCCCAGCTCGCCCGCCGGCTGACCCGGGCGCCGGGCCCCAACCTCGCCGCCTCCGCCCTCATGGGCGCCGTACTGCTGCTGGCCGCCGACTGGGTCGCCACCAACGCGTTCGGCGACCGTGAGCTGCCGGTCGGGGTGGTCACGGGGGTGCTCGGCGGCTGCTACCTGCTCTGGTTGCTGGTCACCGAACGCAAGGCGGGACGCATATGAGAGCGGGACGCATATGAGAAGCGGGACGCATATGACTGATCCGACGGCTCCGGCGGACCCGACAACGCCCCCGATCGCAAAGGCTTCCCCCATGCAGCGCCTCACCGCGGAATCGGTGACCCTCGGCTACGACCGGCGGATCATCGCCCGTGATCTGTCCGTGGAGATACCCGACCACTCCTTCACCGTGGTCGTAGGACCGAACGCCTGCGGCAAGTCGACATTGCTGCGTGCGCTCTCCCGGATGCTCAAACCGGCCGAGGGGCGGGTGCTCCTCGACGGCGCCGCCATTCACTCGCTGCCGGCCAAGAAGGTCGCCAGGACCCTCGGTCTGCTGCCGCAGTCGTCCGTCGCGCCCGACGGCATCACCGCCGCCGACCTGGTCGCCCGTGGCCGCTATCCGCACCAGGGGCTGCTGCGGCAGTGGTCGCCCGACGACGAGCGGACCGTCCAGGAGTCGATGGCGGCCACCCGTATCGAGGATCTCGCCGATCGCTATGTCGACGAATTGTCCGGCGGGCAGCGCCAGCGGGTCTGGATCGCGATGGCCCTCGCCCAGCAGACGCCGCTGCTGCTCCTCGACGAACCCACCACCTTCCTCGACATCCAGCACCAGATCGAGGTGCTCGACCTCTGCGCCGAACTGCACGAGACCGGCGGGCGCACCCTCGTCGCCGTCCTGCACGACCTGAACCACGCCGCCCGCTACGCCACGCATCTCGTCGCCATGCGCGACGGGGCGGTCGTGGCGGAGGGGCCGCCGGCCGAGGTGGTCACAGCGCCGCTGGTGGAGCGGGTGTTCGGGCTGCGCTGTCAGGTCATCGAGGACCCCGAGACGGGCACCCCGCTGGTGGTGCCCGCGGGCCGCAAGGCCAGGAGCAGGGACGCCGTGCCGGCAGTCCCGGAGAAGTGACTAGAGGAGTGTTTTCAGCCGCAGCAGGTCCCGGAAGCCCGCCTCCAGTTTGACCCGTCCCGAACCCCAGGCCCGTACGAAGTTCAGCTCCCCGTCCACGAGCGCGACCAGGTCGTCGCCCGCCATGGCCAGCCGGATCTGCGCCTGGTCGCGCGGCGGACCCGGCAGGGTGTCGGCCACCTCGATCCGGCCGTCCGTCAGCCGCCCTGTGAAGGTGATGTCGAGGTCCGTGATGTGACAGCTGAGGGAACGGTCGAACCCGGCCGCGTCGCGAACCTTCCCGTTCGCGCCTGCCAAGTTGTCCGAGAGTTTGTCGAGTGCGCCACGGCACTCCTCCTTCGTCGCCATCGTGATCGACGGTACCCCACCCCTTCGGGGTAGCGTCTTGGCATGAGCGACTTGATGGCTGCGACGGCCGGCGGCGACGGCCCGCACGACCCTGAACCGCAGCCCCTGGGGGTGCCGCGGACCCCGACAGGCAACGCGGAGGTGGACGGCCAGCTGGCCCGCCTCGACGATGTGGACCACCTGCCCGCCGAGGGCCATGTCGAGGTGTACGAGGATGTGCACAGGGGCCTGCGCGACACCCTGACCGCGCTCGACGCGCGCCCGGCGCACCCGGGGCCCCCGGCGCCGGCGGCGTCGCCTTCGCCGGCCTCGTTCACGTACGACAACAGGAGCTGAACCGAACGTGGCAGGACTGGCACGCCGCCGTCTCGATGCCGAGCTGGTACGCCGCAACCTCGCCCGCTCACGCGAGCACGCGAGCCAGCTGATCGCCGCGGGCCGGGTCACCGTCGGCGGCAACACGGCCACCAAACCCGCGACCCAGGTCGAGACCAGCGCGGCCGTCGTCGTCACCGAGGACGACGGCGATCCCGACTACGTCTCACGCGGCGGCCACAAACTCGCCGGCGCCCTCGCGGCCTTCGAGCCGCTCGGCCTCGCCGTACGCGGCAGGCGCGCCCTCGACGCCGGCGCTTCCACGGGCGGCTTCACCGACGTACTGCTGCGGGCCGGCGTCGGACACGTCGTCGCCGTGGACGTCGGATACGGACAACTCGCCTGGTCGCTGCGGAGCGATGAACGGGTGACCGTCAAGGACCGTACGAACGTACGCGAGTTGACGCTCGACCTGATCGGGGGAGTGCCTGTGGAGGTAATCGTGGGGGATCTGTCGTTCATCCCGCTCGGCCTCGTGCTGCCCGCGCTGGTGCGCTGCGCGGCCGACGAGGCCGATCTGGTGCTGATGGTCAAACCGCAGTTCGAGGTGGGCAAGGAGCGCCTCGGCAGCGGCGGTGTCGTACGCAGCCCCGAACTGCGTGCCTCGACCGTGAAGAACGTGGCGGGGAAGGCCGCCGAACTCGGCCTCGGCGTACGGGGGGTCACGGCGAGCCCGCTGCCCGGCCCCTCGGGGAACGTCGAATACTTCCTGTGGCTCAGCGCCGGAGCGCCCGCACTCGATCCGGCGGACGTCGACCGTGCAGTGGCGGAGGGACCCCGTTGACCGTGAACGCAGACCGCACCGTATTCCTGCTGGCCCACACCGGAAGACCCGCGGCGATCCGCAGTGCCGAGCGGGTCGTCAACGGGCTGGTGCGCAACGGGCTGCGCGTGCGTGTCCTGGAGGCCGAGGCGGCCGATCTGCCGCTGTCGGGCTCCGTCGTGGAGACGGTCCCCGACGCGACCCCCGAGGCACTGGACGGCTGCGAGCTGCTGATCGTGCTCGGCGGCGACGGGACGCTGCTGCGCGGCGCCGCCTTCGCCCGCGCTTCGGGTGTCCCGATGCTGGGGGTCAACCTCGGCAGGGTCGGGTTTCTCGCCGAGGCCGAGCGCGACGACCTGGACCGGGTCGTGTACCGCGTCGTCACGCGCGCCTACGAGGTCGAGGAGCGGATGACGATCGACGTCGTCGTACGCGTCAACGGCGCCGTCGTGCACCGGGACTGGGCGCTCAACGAGGCGGCCGTGCAGAAGGTGTCCCCCGAGCGGATGCTGGAGGTCGTCCTGGAGATCGACGGCCGCCCCGTCACCGGCTTCGGCTGCGACGGCATCGTCTGCGCCACCCCCACCGGGTCGACGGCGTACGCGTTCTCGGCGGGCGGTCCGGTCGTCTGGCCCGACGTCGAGGCGCTGCTGATGGTCCCGATCAGCGCCCACGCCCTGTTCGCGAAGCCGCTGGTCACCTCCCCGACGACGGTGCTCGCCGTGGAGGTGCAGCAGGACACCCCGCAGGGCGTCCTGTGGTGCGACGGGCGCAGAACGGTCGAGCTGCCGCCGGGGGCCCGGGTCGAGGTACGGCGCGGAGCCGTCCCCGTACGGCTGGCGCGGCTGCACCACGCGTCCTTCACCGACCGGCTGGTGGCCAAGTTCGCACTGCCGGTTTCCGGCTGGCGCGGAGCCCCGAACTGACCCCGGGCGGGCGCCGCTCCCGCAGGTCGGAGCCGGTACGCCCGGTGCGGTGGCGCGGGTGCCCGGTCGATCGGGGGGTGGGGTCCGTCGCACAGGGGGGCTCGGACCTCGTATGGTCATGACCGTGTTGGAGGAGATGCGGATACGGTCGCTCGGAGTCATCGACGACGCTGTGGTGGAGCTGTCACCCGGCTTCACAGCGGTGACCGGTGAGACGGGCGCCGGCAAGACCATGGTCGTCACCAGCCTCGGGCTGCTGCTCGGCGGACGCGCCGATCCCACGCTCGTACGGATCGGCGCGAAGGCGGCGGTCGTCGAGGGGCGGATCACGCTGGCCGCCGGATCGGCCGCCGCGCTGCGCGCCGAGGAGGCGGGGGCCGAGCTGGAGGACGGCGCGCTGCTCGTCAGCAGGACCGTCTCGGCCGAGGGGCGCTCACGCGCGCACCTGGGCGGCCGCTCCGTGCCCGTCGGCATGCTGGCGGAGCTGGCGGACGACCTCGTCGCCGTACACGGCCAGACCGACCAGCAGGGCCTGCTGCGGCCCGCCCGGCAGCGCCAGGCCCTCGACCGGTACGCGGGCGACGCCGTCACCGGACCGCACGCGAAGTACTTGGCCGCCTACCGCAGGCTGCGGGCCGTCGTCGCCGAACTCGACGAGCTGACGACCCGCGCCAGGGAGCGCGCCCAGGAGGCCGACCTGCTGCGCTTCGGCCTCAACGAGATCGCCGCCGTCGAACCGCTGCCGGGGGAGGACGTCGAACTCGCCGCCGAGGCCGAGCGGCTCGGCAATGCGGAGGCGCTGGCGTCGGCCGCGGCCCTCGCGCACGGCGCGCTCGCCGGCGACCCCGAGGACCCGGAGGGCGTGGACGCCACCACGCTGGTGGGCGGCGCCGGCCGCGCGCTGGAGGCCGTACGCTCCCACGACCCGGCGCTCGCCGGGCTCGCGGAGCGGATGGGCGAGATCTCGATCCTGCTCTCGGACGTCGCCGGTGAACTCGCCAGCTACGCCGACAACCTCGACGCCGACCCGCTGCGGCTCGGCGCCGTGGAGGAGCGCCGTGCCGCGCTGACCGCGCTGACCCGCAAGTACGGCCAGGACATCGCGACCGTGCTGGCCTGGTCGCAGGAGAGCGCCGCCCGGCTGACCGAGCTGGAGGGCGACGACGACCGGATCGGCGAGCTGACCGTCGAGCGTGACGCGCTGCGTGCCGAACTGTCCGGGCTCGCCCAGGCACTCACCGACGCCCGTACGGAGGCGGCTGACCGCTTCGCCGAAGCGGTCACCACGGAACTGGCGTCGCTGGCCATGCCGCACGCCCGGGTCTCCTTCGACATCCGGCAGACCGAGGCGGCGGACGAGACGTCCGGCATCGAGGTCGGCGGGCGCGCCGTCACGTACGGCACGCACGGCGTGGACGAGGTCGAACTGCTCCTCGCACCGCACCCGGGCGCCCAGCCCCGGCCGATCGCCAAGGGCGCTTCGGGCGGTGAGCTGTCGCGCGTGATGCTCGCCGTCGAGGTGGTCTTCGCGGGGTCCGACCCGGTGCCGACGTATCTCTTCGACGAGGTCGACGCGGGCGTCGGCGGCAAGGCCGCCGTCGAGGTGGGCCGCAGGCTGGCGAAGCTCGCCAAGTCGGCGCAGGTGGTGGTCGTGACGCACCTGCCGCAGGTCGCCGCCTTCGCCGACCGGCAGTTGCTGGTGGAGAAGACCAACGACGGTTCGGTGACGCGTTCGGGCGTGACCGTCCTGGAGGGCGAGGACCGGGTGCGGGAGCTGTCCCGGATGCTGGCGGGCCAGGAGGACTCCGAGACGGCGCGGGCCCACGCGGAAGAACTCCTGGCGACGGCACGCGCCGACGCGTAATCTACGGAACCTTCACCCGGGTGAGTGATTCAACGGGCCGATATCGCGCTGGCGGACGCAAGAACGCCACCTCCTCGGTGCCGGAACGTGCGTACGGACTGGCATCCTTGACGGCAGACCCGCTGCGGCGGCAGCACCCCGCCCCCGATCCAGGAGCCTTGGCCACGTGACACAACTGCGTACGGTCCAGGTGCTGGGCGGAGGCAGTGCGGGCAGCAGCGCGCACGTCCGGTCGCTGACGGCGGGACTCGTCGCCCGGGGCGTGCGCGTGACGGTGTGTGCCCCCGCCGAACTGGACGACGCCTACGACTTCCGGGGCGCCGGAGCGCGGCACATCCCCGTGCCGCGCCGCGGTGACCCGGCGTCGGTCGCCGCGCTGCGGGCGGCCTGTGTCGGCGCCGACGTGGTGCACGCGCACGGACTGCACGCCGCCGTACGGACCGCCCTCGCCCTCGGCGGCCGGCGAGTGCCGCTCGTGGTGACCTGGCACACCCGCGCCCTCGACGAGGGGGCGCGCGGCCAGGTGCTGCGGCTGCTGGAGCGAAGAGCCGTACGGGCCGCGGCCGTTGTGCTGGGCACCTCGTCGGGCCTGGTCGACCGCGCGCGGGAACGCGGAGCCCGCGACGCCCGGCTCGCCCCGCTGGCCGTGCCCGCGCCCCGGACCGGCGCGGCGGGAGCCGAGAGCCCGGAACGTCCCGAGAGCAAGGCGCGCGCCGAACTGGGCGCGGTGGAGCGCCCGTTGGTGATGGCGGTCGGAAGTCTCGTGCCGCACCACGGCTATGACGTCCTGCTGGACGCGACCACCACCTGGGGCGCGCTCGACCCGGCGCCGCTGCTCGTGGTGGCGGGCGAGGGCCGGGAGCGCGCCAAGCTGCAACAGCGCATCGAGGACGACGAGTTGCCGGTCCAGCTGATCGGCAGGCGCGACGACATCAGCGACCTGCTCGCCGTCGCCGACGTGGCCGTACTGCCCAGCCGCTGGGAGGCACGGTCCGTCCTCGCCCAAGAGGCGCTGCGGCTGGGGGTGCCGCTGGTCGCCACGGCGGTCGGCGGGGTGCCCGAACTCGTGGGCGAGGCAGCGGAACTCGTCCCGTACGGAAACGCGGCGGCGCTCTCCCGCGCGGTGCTGCGCCTGCTGGCCGACCCGGCGCGCCGCCACGAACTGGCCCTGGCGGGCCGGGCGCAGGCGGCCACGTGGCCGACGGAGGACGACACGATCGCCCAGGTCCTGAGCGTCTACGACGAGTTGACGCAGCCCTGGTCGTTCGCCTGACGATTCGCCGTCCGGCGCGGTTCTTGGTTGCGGGTCTGGGTTGCTGTCCGTGCCGGGTGTCGTTCCGGGGTCGTGTCCTGCGCTGCATGATTTACGGCGCGTACTCCCGTGACGCGGAGCCACCGCCGAGATGCGCCACAAATCACGCTCTACGCTCCGGACACCACCCCTGCACGACCCCCTTCAGCCCCCGGCTGGCACGGCACCGCTTGCCCGCGGTGACGCGGGCGGTGTGGGCGACCGCCTACGGGAGGGGGCCGGGGCCGGAGGAGGGGGGTGTCCGGACGTAAAGCGAAGGAGCTCATGCGACAAGCAGTCCGGACACCCCCCTCCGCAGGACCCGGACACCGCCACCGGACAGCGAGACCGCAACCAAGACCCGCACCCCCCGCCGGACGGCGACACCGCGGGGGCTATGGCGTATGGCGGCGGGCCCTCAGTGCCAGGCTCAGGGCCAGGACCGTCTGCGGGTCGTCCAGGTCCGTGCCGAGCAGTTCCGCGATCCTCGCCAGCCGGTTGTACAGCGTCTGCCGGTTCAGGCGCAGTTCGCGCGCCGTCTCCGCCTTGCGTCCCGCGTGCGCCAGGTAGGTCTCCAGCGTCGGCAGCAGCGCCGGGCGCGACGACCGGTCGTGGGCGCGCAGCGGGCCGATCGCGCGGTCCACGAAGGCCGCCAGGTCGGGGTGTTCGCGCAGTCGCCACAGCAGCAGGTCGATGTCCAGGCGGCGGGCGTCGTACCACGGGCGGTCCGGCAGGCCCTGGGCCGCGGCGGCCGTCTCACCGGCGTGCCGCAGGCCCGCGCCGGCCACCGCCCAGCCGCCGGGTACGCCCACGACGACGACCGGCGGCCGCATGCCACCGCGTTCGAGGCCGGCCCGTGCCACGCCCGCCCTCAGCGCGACGGCGACCCGGTCGGCGACGGCGGTACGTTCCGACTCCTGGCGCAGCCCCAGCAGCAGCGGTACCCGCCCCTCCACCGGGCGCACACCGAGCAGGACCGGCACGCCCACCGACGCCAGCTCCTCCAGCACCGCACGGGCCAGCACGGCCCAGTTGCCGGACGGTACGGGCTCGGCCGCCAGCCGCATCACGACCGGCAGCAACGGCCCTTCGCCGGGCCGGAAACCGAGCACCTTCGCCTGCGCGGGGGCGTCCGCGTACCCGACGCGGCCCTCCGCGAGATCGGTGAGGAAGTCACCACGGCCGCGCGCCGCCAGCTCGTCCTCCTGGCGGGCCTGCATCAGGACGACCGCCAGGAGCCCCGCCGCGCGTTCCGCCGCCATCCGGTGCACCGGCAGCGGCGGTCCTGCCACGGCGGGCAGCACCAGCCGGGCCCGTACGCCGCCGGCGCCCTGGCCGCCGCCCGCCACGTCCACCAGCACGGTGTCCGCGGGCGGTCCCGCTGCGCGGGCCGTGCGCTGGCCGCGCAGCCCCTCCCACACCTGGAGCGGATCGACCCGCAGCGGCTCCGCGCCGGCCGGTGTCTCGCCGGCGCCCGCCGCGTACAGCAGCCGCCCGTCGGCGGTTTCGAGGAAGACCGGGTTGCCGGCGAAGTCGGCGAGGATGCGCAGCACCTGAGGCGCGCCGCCGCCGTCGAGCAGTGCCTCCGTGCACCGCCGGTGCACCTCGTCGGCCTGCCGCAGCAGCGCGTAGTGCCCGTTGACGATCTCGGTGTGCACCTCCTCGGTCACCGAGACGAAGGCCACCTCGCGGCGCAGCTGCACCAGCGGCAGCCCGGCGGCCGTCGCCGCCTCCACCAGCGCGGCGGGCAGCCGGTCGAACCTGGACCCCAGCTCCACCACCAGCGCGGCGATGCCGCGCTCGGCCAGCCTGTGGACGAAGGCGCGCTGCTCGGCGGGCCGGGTGCCGAGGCCGAGCCCCGTGGTCAGCAGCAGCTCGCCGCCCTTGAGCAGCGACGCGATGTTCGGGACCTCGCCGGCATGCACCCAGCGGACCCGGCGCTCCAGCCGGTCCCCGCAGGCCACGACCTCCGGCAGCCCACTGCGCAACCCCGGCAGCTCAAGCGCTCGCCGCACGGTGATTCCGCCCTGTTCGTCCATAGGGCCGGAGGCTACCGGGCGCGCCGCGCGGCGCGCCGGACCAGGTAGGGGACGGTCAGATGGTGGACCGGCGCGGCGGCGGCCCACAACAGCCCACCGGGCCGCCGCTCGAAGCGCACCAAGGTGACCCACACCACACGGCTGTCCTCGACAAGGATGATGTTGCGCGCGTCGATCAGCCCCGAGCGCGCCCCCAGGGTGACCGTGTCGGGCCCGGCGTCCGAGACCGCCCAGCCGAGGACATGGCCGGGCGAAGGGCGTGGCCCGAGCCGCAGCCCGAGCCCCAGACGCCAGCCCCGCAGCAGGACCCACCGCAGGAGCCGGGGAGCGTCCTCGAAGACGGCCCGCGCCCAGCTCTCGGGTGCGCGTGACGGGGCGCCGGAGGAGGCCAGTTCGAACGCCGACGCGTAGTCGAACGCCGCGAACCCGGCCTCCCGCGTGATCCGGCGCGGCACCTCGATCCGGTGCACGCGCGGATCACCCGCCGGACCGCCCACGGCCTCAGCCGCCGTACGCGCCCGAAGCCGTCAGCCGCAGCGCCGTGTCGATCAGCGGCACATGGCTGAAGGCCTGCGGGAAGTTCCCGACCTGGCGCTGCAGGCGCGGGTCCCACTCCTCGGCCAGCAGGCCCAGGTCGTTGCGCAGGGTCAGCAGCTTCTCGAAGAGCTTGCGGGCCTCGTCGACCCGGCCGATCATCGCGAGATCGTCCGCCAGCCAGAACGAACAGGCCAGGAAGGCGCCTTCGTCGCCCTCAAGACCGTCCAGGCCCGCCTCGTCGCCCGCGGTGGGGTAGCGCATCACGAAGCCGTCCACCGTCGACAGCTCGCGCTGGATCGCCTCGATCGTGCCGATGACGCGCTTGTCGTCGGGCGGCAGGAAGCCCATCTGCGGGATCAGCAGCAGGGACGCGTCCAGCTCCTTGGAGCCGTACGACTGCGTGAAGGTGTTGCGTTCCTTGTCGTAACCCTTTTCACACACGTCGTGGTGGATGTCGTCCCGCAGGTCCCGCCAGCGCTCCAGCGGCCCGTCGGCGTCGCCCGACTCGATCAGCTTGATCGTCCGGTCCACGGCGACCCACGCCATGACCTTGGAGTGCACGAAGTGCCTGCGCGGGCCGCGCACCTCCCAGATGCCCTCGTCGGGCTGGTCCCAGTGCTTCTCCAGGTAGCGGATCAGCTTGAGCTGGAGAAGAGATGCGTAGTCGTTACGGGCGAGTCCCGTCATGTGCGCCAGATGCAGCGCCTCGGTCACCTCTCCGTACACGTCCAGCTGCAGCTGGTGCGCCGCGCCGTTGCCGACCCGGACGGGGCCCGAACTCTCGTAGCCCGGCAGCCAGTCCAGCTCCGCCTCGCCCAGCTCACGCTCGCCGGCGATGCCGTACATGATCTGCAGGTTCTCCGGGTCGCCCGCGACGGCCCGCAGCAGCCACTCGCGCCAGGCGCGCGCCTCCTCGCGGTAGCCGGTGCGCAGCAGTGAGGAGAGCGTGATCGCGGCGTCCCGCAGCCAGGTGTAGCGGTAGTCCCAGTTCCGTACGCCGCCGATCTCCTCCGGCAGGGACGTCGTCGGCGCGGCGACGATGCCGCCCGTCGGGGCGTACGTCAGCGCCTTGAGCGTGATCAGCGAACGGACGACGGCTTCCCGGTAGGGGCCGTGGTACGTGCACTGCTCGACCCACTCGCGCCAGAAGTCGGTCGTCGCCTCCAGCGAGCCCTCGGGGTCGGGCAGCGCGGGCGGCGTGCGGTGCGAGGGCTGCCAGCTGATCGTGAAGGCGATCCGGTCGCCCGGCGCCACCGTGAAGTCGGAGTAGGTGGTGAGGTCCTTGCCGTAGGTCTCCGCCTCGGTGTCCAGCCATACGGAGTCGGGTCCCGCGACGGCCACCGTGCGGTTGTCGACCTTGTGCACCCAGGGCGTCACCCGCCCGTAGCTGAAGCGCATCCGCAGCGTGGAGCGCATCGGCACCCGGCCGCTTATGCCTTCCACGATGCGGATGACCTGCGGGGCTCCGTCACGCGGCGGCATGAAATCCGTCACGCGTACGGAACCGCGCGGCGTGTCCCATTCCGATTCCAGGACCAGCGAGTCCCCGACGTAGCGGCGGCGCGCGGCGCGCGGCGGGTTGGCACCCGCCGGATACGCCGGCCCGAGCCGCCAGAAACCGTGTTCGTCGGTCCCCAGAAGGGCCGCGAAGACGGCGTGCGAGTCGAAGCGGGGCAGGCACAGCCAGTCGACTGTGCCGTCCCGGCAGACCAGGGCAGCGGTCTGCATGTCTCCGATGAGTGCGTAATCCTCGATGCGCCCGGCCACGTGCATCTCCAGTCGAACGGCCACGTTCGCCCCGCGGGGCGCTTACTGCGACAAAAAGGGTCGTTGACGAGCTGTTTGTTCCGGGAATACGGGCGGGGTGATGCCTTTTCCGGCCTGACTCGGCAGCGAGTGTCCGAGCAGCTTACGACGCACCTCGTAGTTCCGCGCCACGCTCCCGGCAACATGAGGCCGCCGAACGGGTGAGCCAGGGGTGAGCAGGGGTACGGATAGGGACAGACGCGGCGACGCGTGGCCGGAAGCGGCCTCCCTTTGTCGCTGATACCCTGGTAGCCCGTGGACCGGTGGTCTCCCTGCGACGCAAAAGGGGCCCCGAACCCGCAGCGACGGCAGCCCCCGCACCTCCGGCAAGGACGGCGCGCGGAAGCGGCCGGTACGCACTCCAGACCGCGACCACGGGAGCCCCCTCTTGGCCATGCCGAACCGATCCTCGACATCCTCGACGACCAAGCACATCTTCGTCACCGGGGGTGTCGCATCCTCCCTCGGCAAGGGCCTGACCGCCTCCAGCCTGGGTGCGCTGCTCAAGGCGCGTGGGCTGCGGGTCACGATGCAGAAGCTCGACCCCTACCTCAACGTCGACCCGGGCACGATGAACCCGTTCCAGCACGGTGAGGTGTTCGTCACCAACGACGGCGCCGAGACCGACCTGGACGTCGGCCACTACGAGCGTTTCCTGGACGTGGACCTCGACGGCGCGGCCAACGTCACCACGGGGCAGGTCTACTCCACGGTGATCGCCAAGGAGCGGCGCGGCGAGTACCTGGGCGACACGGTCCAGGTCATCCCGCACATCACCAACGAGATCAAGCACCGCATCCGCCGGATGGCCACCGACGACGTCGACGTCGTCATCACCGAGGTCGGCGGCACCGTCGGCGACATCGAGTCCCAGCCGTTCTTGGAGACCGTGCGTCAGGTACGCCACGAGGTGGGCCGTGACAACGTCTTCGTCGTACACATCTCGCTCCTCCCGTACATCGGCCCGTCCGGCGAGCTGAAGACCAAGCCGACCCAGCACTCGGTCGCGGCGCTGCGCAGCATCGGCATCCAGCCCGACGCGATCGTGCTGCGCGCCGACCGCGAGGTGCCGCTCTCGATCAAGCGCAAGATCTCGCTGATGTGCGACGTCGACGAGGACGCGGTGGTCGCGGCGATCGACGCCAAGTCGATCTACGACATCCCGAAGGTGCTGCACACCGAGGGACTTGACGCGTACGTCGTGCGCAAGCTCGACCTGCCGTTCAGGGACGTCGACTGGACGGTCTGGGACGATCTGCTGGACCGCGTCCACAACCCCGACCACGAGGTCACGGTCGCGCTCGTCGGCAAGTACATCGACCTGCCGGACGCCTACCTGTCGGTGACCGAGGCGCTGCGCGCCGGCGGCTTCGCCAACAAGGCGCGGGTGAACGTCAAATGGGTCACGTCCGACGACTGCAAGACCCAGGCGGGCGCCGCGAGGCAGCTCGAAGGGGTCGACGGGGTGCTGATCCCCGGCGGCTTCGGCGACCGCGGCGTGACGGGCAAGATCGGCGCGATCCAGTACGCGCGCGAGAACCTGATCCCGCTGCTCGGCATCTGTCTCGGCCTGCAGTGCATCGTGATCGAGGCGGCGCGCAACCTCGCGGAGATCCCCGAGGCGAACTCGACGGAGTTCGACGCGGGCACCGCCCATCCGGTGATCTCCACGATGGAGGAGCAGCTGGCGTACGTGGAAGGCGCGGGCGACCTCGGCGGCACGATGCGGCTGGGCCTCTACCCGGCGAAGCTCGCCGAGGGCTCGCTGGTGCGCGCGGCGTACGCGGACGAGCCGTACGTGGAGGAGCGCCACCGGCACCGCTACGAGGTGAACAACGCGTACCGGGCCGAGCTGGAGAAGAAGGCGGGCCTGGTCTTCTCGGGCACGTCGCCGGACAACAAGCTCGTCGAGTACGTCGAGTACCCGCGCGCCGTGCACCCGTACCTGGTCTCCACCCAGGCCCACCCGGAGCTGCGCTCCCGGCCGACCCGGCCGCACCCGCTGTTCGCGGGGCTGGTCAAGGCGGCGGTGGAGCGCCAGCAGGGCGCGAAGGGTGACGCGTCCGGCGCCGACGCGTCCGGTACGGACGGCGCGGGCAGCTAGGTCCTGTCCGGTCACGGCCGGACGATACGGTGGCAGCCGGGGTACGGGCCCTTCAGGGCCGGTGCCCCGGTTTTTCCGTTGTCGCGTGGCCGCTGTGTGGGAGGACGCTTTCATGACCATCAAGGATGCCCCCGAGGAATGGCGCGTCACCGAGACCGGGACGCCGTTCCGCGGCAACAAGACCAGCGTCCGCACGGACCACGTGGTCATGCCGGACGGTTCCGTCGCGACGCGCGACTACCAGGTCCACCCCGGGTCGGTGGCGATCCTCGCGTACGACGACGCGGGCCGGGTCGTCGTACTGCGCCAGTACCGCCACCCCGTACGGCACAAGCTGTGGGAGATCCCGGCCGGGCTGCTCGACGTACCGGGCGAGAACCCGCTGCACGCGGCGCAGCGCGAGCTGTACGAGGAGGCGCACATCAAGGCGGGGGAGTGGCGGGTACTCGCCGACATCTACACCTCGCCCGGCGGCTCCGACGAGGCGGTCCGCGTCTTCCTCGCCCGCGACCTCTCGGAGGCGGACGGCGACCGCTTCGAGGTCGCTGAGGAGGAGGCGGACATGGAGGTCGCGCGGGTGGAGCTGGCCGACCTCGTCCGGGGCGTGCTCGCGGGCGAGCTGCACAACAGCTGCCTGGTGACGGGCGTCCTGGCGCTGTCGGCCGCACTGGCGGGCGAGGGCCTGGACGCGCTGCGGGCGCCGGAGGCGCCGTGGCCGGCGCGGCCGTTCGAGTCCTGACCTGAGTTCGGTCCGACCGATCTGGCCCTGATCCGACAAAATGCTGATCCGATCGGGGGACGTACCGGCCGCGCTCGCACCGACCCGTCGCAGAGAGTGAACTAGGCTCGATCCGCCCGCGCGGATACCCGCCGGGCTCGGCTCGTGCGCAGGCGGACGGAGCGTGGCCCGTGACGGATCAGGCGGTGGACGTGAACGACCAAAACGGCCCACAAGCCCAGCGCCCGACCACGCCTGACACCCCGTCCCCCAAACCCCGCCGCCGCGGCCGCAAGGCCCCCTCCGAGCCGGCCGCGCCGCCGACCCGGTCGGAGGAGTCGCCCTCCGTCTCGGCGGCGCAGATCGGCTCGGAGCCGGGAGCGGAGCAGGAGCCGCCCGCCGCGCCGGAGTCGGCGGCTGCCCAGGAGCGTCGTGTCTCGGCCGGCCGTGAGCGGCCTGTGGTACCGGGGCCGCAGGCTGCGGAGCCGCAAGGGGCCCAGGGAACGCCCGTGCCCGATGAGCATGCTGCCGGCGAGCGGTCGCCTGGCCAGGAGGAACCCGCCGCCACTCAGTCGGCGGCTGCGCAGGAGCGTCCAAGGGCCCAAGGGACGCCCGCCCGCGACGCGCATACCGCTCCGGAGCCCCGGGCCGAACAGGCGCTGCCTGTTGTGTCCGCCGGCGCGGAGCAGCTTGCCGGTGAACCGCACGTCGCTCCGGAGCCTCGGGCCGAACAGGCGCGGCCCGGTGTGCCTGAGCCGCTTGGCGTCGGCGGGACGCCAACTGCCGCGCCGTCCGTCGCGTCCCAGCCACTGGCTGTTCCCGAGCCGCCTGCGGCTCCGCAGCCGCGAGCGGAGGAAGGGCCGCCCGGCGGCCCGGAGGTGGCGGCGGACCAAGAGCCGTCCGTCGTGCACGAGCCGTCGGTCGTTCCGGAGTCCCGGGTCGAGCGTGCGGCCTCTGCGGCGCCCGAGCCGCACGCGGCTTCGGAGTCGGGTGTTGCCCAGGAATCCCCGGGCGCTCCGGCGCCGCGGGCCGAGGTGCCTGAGCCGAGTGCGTGCGACGAGCCGCCCGTTGCTCGGGCGCCTGCCGCCGGACAGGAGTCGCGCGATGGCCGGCAGCCCTCCGGGGCCTCGGCGGCGACCGCCGCTCCCGCCGCGTTCTTCGGGCGTGAGCGCGAACTCCGTGCCTTGCGGGGGGATGCCGAGCGGGCCGGGCTCAATACGCTTTCCGGGCGTAAGGAGCCTCGTGCGCGGGTGCTGCTCATCGCCGGGCGTGGCGGGACCGGGCGTACCGCGTTGGCTGGGGAAGTCGCACGGCGGTTCGCCGCCGGGTATCCGGACGGCGTCGTGCGCGTGCGGCTCACCGAGGCCGGTGGGGACGCCGTGCCTACCGAGGGGTCCGCGCGGGAGATCCTCGGCGTGCTCGGCGTGGACGCGCCGCCCGGGGCCGGTGGTGACGAGCTGTCCGGGATGGTGCGCGACGCGCTCGCCGGGCGCCGGGTGCTGCTCGTCCTGGACGACGCCGTGGACGCCGAGCAGGTCGATCCGCTCGTGCCGGACAACCCCGACTGTCTCGTGCTCGCCGTCTCCCAGGGCCCGCTCACCGGTATCCCCGACGTCCGCCCGTGCACCCTCGGCGGCATGGACGCCAAGGCCGCCGTCGAACTGCTGGCCCGGTTCGCGGGTGCCGTACGGATCACCGTCGATCCGCAGGCCGCCGAGTCGCTGGCCGAGGAGTGCGGCGGGCTGCCGGCCGCGCTGGTGCTCGCCGGCGGCTGGCTGGCCGCACGGCCCACCGCTTCCGTCGCCGATCTCGCCGGGCGGCTGCGCGCGCTGCCGCTCGACACCGAGCGGCCCGAGGGTGACCGGCCGCTGGCCCGTGCCTTCCGGCTCGTGTACGAGACGCTGCCGCCGCCCACGGCCCGGATGCTGCGGCTCCTCGCGCTCGCCCCCGCGGGCATCGCGGACGCGCACACCCTCTCCGCGCTGACCGGCTGTTCCGTGCCGGCGGCCGCCAAGGCGCTGGACGACTTCGTCGCCCTCGGGCTGCTCGGCCCGACCGTCGAGGGCCTGGCGGCGGGCCTGCAGGGCGCCGGGCTCCAGTACGAGGTGCCCGGCTGCCTCGTACCGCTGCTGCGGGAGCGCGTCGCCGAGCAGGACAGGCCCGCCGAGATCCAGCTGGCCCGCGCGCGGATGCTGGAGCGGACCGTACGGCTGCTCCAGTCCTGCCGGGCCGTCACCGACCCCGAGGGCTCCCCGGCGCGCAAGAAGCTCGCGGGGCTGCCCCGGGCGCTGCGCTTCCCGAGCGCCGCCGTGGCGGCCGGCTGGCTCCGCACCCGGCAGCCCGCGCTGCTGGCCGCCGCGCGTGTCGCCGTCGCCGACGGCGAGCTGGACACGCTGGCCCGCCGGCTGGTCGCCGCGCTCGTACGGGCGCTGGCGACCCATCGCGGCACCGAGGCGGCGGCGCCCGAGCTGTACGGGCTGCACCAGCTCGTCCTGGACGTCGCCGAGCGGCGCGAGCTGCACCGCGAGAAGGCCGCCGCCCTGCTGAACATCGGCGACCTGGACGCCCGTACCGGCCGCACGGCCGACGCGCTGGTGCGCTACCGCGCCGCGCTCGACGCCGGAAGGGCGGCCAGCGACCTCTACGCGACCGGCCGCGCGATGGAATCCGTAGGCGGTGCCTACCAGGACCTCCAGGACTGGCAGCGGGCCGCCGACTGGTACGGCAGGGCGCTGTCCCAGCGCATCGGCAGGGGCGAGCGCGCCGACGAGGCGCGGCTGTACGGCCGGCTCGGCGCCGTCCACGCCTACGCGGGCGAGTACGACGACGCGCTGCGCGACTGGCGCGCTGCGGCGGCCGGCTTCCGGCGGCTGGGCGATCTGCCGGGCCTGGCACGGGCGTTGAGCGAGACGGCCCGGGTACTCGAATACGCGGGCCGCCCCCAGGAGTCGCTGCGCGTCTGCGAGGACGCCGCCGCTGTCGCACGCCAGGCCGGTGACGTACGGCTCCAGGCGGCGCTCCAGCTCCGTCTCGCGGACACCCTGGAGCGGCTCGGCGACCCCACGGCTGCGGGGCTGCACCGCGCCGCAGCCGACCGTTTGCTGGCGGAACCGCCGACAGATCACGAGTCCGCCTACGAAATCCGTAGCGGTTCCGGGAAAGATTAAAGCTTTGCAAGGCTAGACAGCTGGAAGTCCTTCATTAGACTGGCTCCGCCGCGTGTTTCTGTGGCGACTCCCGGAGCGCCCCGCGCTGCCCGGGTATGTATGGAATTACCCCGGTAATCCCCTGAGCCCCTGAGTCAAGGACCGTGATCCACGTGCTGGTCGGCATCCCCCGCGAGGTCAAGAACAACGAGTTCCGGGTGGCCATCACCCCCGGCGGTGTGCACGAGCTGGTGCGCCACGGTCATCAGGTCGTCATCGAGCGTGACGCCGGCGCCGGATCCTCGATCACCGACGACGAGTTCAGCGCGGCGGGCGCCCGCGTCCTGGCCACGGCCGACGAGGTCTGGGCCGCCGCCGACCTGCTGCTCAAGGTCAAGGAGCCGGTTCCCGAGGAGTACCACCGACTGCGCAAGGGCCAGACGCTCTTCACGTATCTGCACCTCGCGGCCTCCCGCGCCTGCACCGACGCCCTGCTGGACTCCGGCACCACCGCCATCGCCTACGAGACGGTCGAGACCGCCCATCGCGCGCTGCCGCTGCTCGCCCCGATGTCCGAGGTGGCCGGCCGGCTCGCCCCGCAGGTCGGCGCGTACCACCTGATGCGCTCGGCCGGCGGCCGCGGGGTGCTGCCCGGCGGGGTCCCCGGCACGGCGCCCGGCCGCGCCGTCGTCATCGGCGGCGGTGTCTCCGGGTGGAACGCCACCCAGATCGCCGTCGGCATGGGCTTCCACGTGACCTTGCTCGACAAGGACATCAACAAGCTCCGCGAGGCCGACAAGGTCTTCGGCACGAAGGTCCAGACCATCGTCTCCAACGCGTACGAACTGGAGCGCGCGGTGGTCGGCGCGGACCTCGTCGTCGGCGCCGTACTCATCCCCGGCGCGAAGGCGCCGAAGCTCGTCACCAACGCGCTCGTGGCCAAGATGAAGCCCGGGAGTGTACTTGTCGACATTGCAATCGATCAGGGTGGTTGCTTCGAGGATTCGCACCCGACGACGCACGCCGAACCGACCTTCCAGGTGCACGACTCGGTCTTCTACTGCGTGGCCAACATGCCGGGCGCCGTGCCCAACACCTCCACCTACGCGCTGACCAACGCGACGCTGCCCTACATCGTGGAGCTGGCGAACCGCGGCTGGGTCGAGGCGCTGCGCCGCGACCCGGCACTCGCCAAGGGCCTCAACACCCACGACGGCCAGGTGGTTTACCGTGAGGTGGCAGAGGCGCACGGCCTGGACAACGTGGAGTTGAGCGCCCTTCTCGGCTGACGCGTCAACGCCGTCGTCAACATCGCGCCAACGGCCGGATCTTGCTCGGCGAGGTCCGGCCGGGTGTCTGTCGGGACACATTCGGACCCTCGGTCAACTCGCCTCGTACGTAACACTTCGACCGATTCGCGCACCCGGGAAACCCGTGCGCCATGCCTTGGTGAGAGGCCCGTGCGCCCTTGACAGAGAGGTGTTCGGTTGCCGACACATCGGGCCGGGTCCGGCGGATTGTGTTGCTGCGGACCGGTGACACGCCATAGAGTCGCCCATCGTCGGCATGGTGCCACGCTGACCTATCGATAAGTTTCCTGGTCACGTCCAAGGAGGTAAGACGACTTGTGAATGAGTCGACATTTACTCCCGGGGGTGGTCAACCAGGAATGCCTGCGAGGGGCCAGAGCCCTTCGTCCGGGCTCGACGCTGTCGGCTCCGTCGCAGTCCGCACCTTCTCGACCCACCCGCACATGACGACAGCCCACCAGATGATGGACGGCCAACACGTGAACGCCATGGCCGGCAACGAGGGCGGGCGAGAGTCCAGCCCATTCGCCGACTACAACGAAGTGCCCGAGGGTCACTTCTACGACCCTGACGCCGAGTACGAGCCCGACCCCGAATACGCGGCCACCCTCGCGCCCGACGCTGCCCGCCAGCGCCGCGAGCGGATCGGCCCGACCGGGCGTCCCCTGCCGTACTTCCCGATCCCAGGACCGCTCACCGATCACGGCCCCGCGAAGATCATCGCGATGTGCAACCAGAAGGGCGGCGTCGGCAAGACGACGTCGACCATCAATCTGGGTGCCGCGCTCGCGGAGTACGGACGGCGCGTCCTGCTCGTCGACTTCGACCCGCAGGGAGCCCTGTCGGTCGGACTCGGTGTGAATCCGATGGAGCTCGACCTCACCGTCTACAACCTGCTCATGGAGCGGGGCATGGCGGCGGACGAAGTGCTCCTGAAGACCGCTGTGCCCAACATGGATCTACTGCCGAGCAACATCGACCTCTCGGCCGCCGAAGTGCAGTTGGTGAGCGAGGTGGCGCGCGAGTCCACGCTCCAGCGGGCGTTGAAGCCGCTGATGCAGGACTACGACTACATCGTGATCGACTGTCAGCCCTCGCTCGGTCTGCTCACCGTGAACGCGCTGACAGCGGCGCACAAGGTGATCGTGCCGCTGGAGTGCGAGTTCTTCGCGCTGCGCGGCGTGGCCCTGCTCACGGAGACCATCGAGAAGGTCCAGGAGCGGCTCAACCCCGAGCTGGAGCTCGACGGCATCCTCGCCACGATGTACGACTCCCGCACGGTGCACAGCCGTGAGGTGCTCGCCCGCGTGGTCGAGGCGTTCGACGAGAACGTCTACCACACGGTGATCGGGCGGACCGTGCGCTTCCCCGAGACCACGGTCGCCGGTGAGCCGATCACGACCTACGCGTCGAACTCCGTCGGCGCCGCCGCGTACCGCCAGCTCGCCAGGGAGGTGCTCGCCCGGTGTCACGCCGAGTGAGTCTGCCCGGGGCCGACGAACTGTTCCGTACGACCGGTGGCACGGCTCTGCAGGCATCATCGCCCGCGGACCGGCGCCGGAGCGCGAACGGCGAGGCCCGGGTGCCCGGTCCCGCGGGGGAGAGCGACCCGTCTGGCGAAGCGGCGGGACCGTCCTCGCCGGCGGCCTCGGCCGGTACGTCGACGGAGGAGCACTCCACCGCCGAACCGGGTCCCGCCGGGCCGCCGCGCAGCCGTACGTCGGACGCGGAGCAGGCGGCGTCCTCCGTCAAGGGGCGCCGCCCGCCGGAGCAGGGCAACGGCCCCTCGCAGCCGGGCGGCCCGCAGGGGCCCCAGGGCGGGCAGCAGGGCGGCCAGCGCCGCAGGGGGCGGGGTGCCAACCGCCGTCCCAGCGGTCGCGAACGGCACGACGAGAAGATCACGGTCTATGTCTCGGCCGAGGAACTGATGGACCTCGAACACGCGCGGCTCGTGCTGCGCGGTGAGCACGGCCTCGCCGTCGACCGCGGGCGGATCGTCCGCGAAGCGGTGGCCGTCGTGCTGGCGGATCTGGAATCGCGCGGCGACGCGAGCATCCTCGTACGGCGCCTGCGCGGCCGCTGAAGATAGCCTGCGCGGGCCGGACCCGCCGCCCACGCACCTGGACCCCGATGCCGCCGACCGACGACCCCGCCCGCCCCTCCCGCCGCTCACTCGGCCGCGGTCCGGGCGTGCCGGACGCGCGGCCACCGGCGGTCACGGAGCCGGAACCGGTGCTTCCGGAGCCGGTCGCCGAACCGGAAACGGCCGCGGTGGCCGAGGCCGAGCCTCCGCCCCCACCGGCTCCGCCGGCCGAGCCGGAACCCGAGCCCGACCCGGATCCAGAACCCGACCCGGATCCAGGGCCCGTCCCGGAGCCCACACCCGCTCCCGACCCGGCACCGGACCCCGCACCCGCGCCCGACGGGGAGACCGAACCCGTCGACGACGGCCGGTTCACCGTGCGGCTCGTCAACTTCGAAGGCCCCTTCGACCTGCTGCTCCAGCTCATCTCGAAGCACAAGCTCGACGTGACCGAGGTGGCGCTCTCCAAGGTCACCGACGAGTTCATGGGCCATATCCGCGCCATGGGCCCCGACTGGGACCTCGACCAGACCACCGAATTCCTCGTCGTCGCCGCCACCCTGCTCGACCTCAAGGCGGCCCGGCTGCTGCCCGCCGCCGAGGTGGAGGACGAGGCCGACCTCGCCCTGCTCGAAGCGCGTGACCTGCTCTTCGCCCGGCTGTTGCAGTACCGCGCCTACAAGCAGATCGCGGAGATCTTCAGCGACCGTCTGGAGACCGAGGCCCGGCGCTATCCGCGCACCGTGGGCCTCGAACCCCAGTACGCCGAGCTGCTTCCCGAAGTCGTGATCCGCATCGGCCCCGAGGGCTTCGCCCGGCTCGCGGTGAAGGCGATGCAGCCCAAGCCCCGGCCGCAGGTGTACGTCGACCACATCCACGCGCCGCTCGTCTCCGTGCAGGAGCAGGCGGGGATCGTCGTGGCGCGGCTGCGCGAGCGCGGCGAGGTGAGCTTCCAGGCGCTCACCGAGGACGCAGCGGACACCCTCACCGTCGTGGCGCGCTTCCTGGCCCTTCTGGAGCTCTACCGGGAGCGGGTGGTGGCGCTCGACCAGGAAGAGGCCCTGGGGTCGCTGATGGTCCGCTGGACGGGCGGGGACGACGATGTGGAGCCGACGGTGACCGACGAGTTCGACCGGCCCCCGGACGTACCCGACGTGCCGGCGGCCCCGGCACCGGCCCCGGAGGCCGACCAGACGCGCGAGGAGAAGGTGTGAGCGAGCAGGAGCAGACCCCGTCCGGTACGGCGGGCACCGGTGTGGCGGGTACGGCGAGCACGGTCGCCGAGCTCGACCTCCGGCCCGCCCTGGAGGCGGTCCTCATGGTCGTGGACGAGCCCGCGAGCGAGGAGCACCTGGCCAAGGTCCTCGACCGCCCCCGCAGGGCCGTGGCGGACGCGCTGCGCGCGCTGGCGGACGAGTACACCGTGCAGGGCCGCGGTTTCGAGCTGCGGCTGGTCGCCGGGGGCTGGCGGTTCTACTCGCGCCCCGCGTACGCGGAGGCCGTCGAGGGCTTCGTCCTGGACGGCCAGCACGCCAGGCTGACCCAGGCGGCGCTGGAGACGCTGGCCGTCGTCGCGTACCGCCAGCCGGTCAGCCGTTCCCGGGTCTCGATGGTGCGCGGAGTGAACTGCGACGGTGTGATGCGCACCCTCCTCCAGCGGGGGCTGGTCGAGGAGGCGGGCGCGGAACCCGAAACAGGTGCGATCCTGTACAGGACGACGAACTACTTTCTGGAGCGGATGGGCCTGCGCGGCCTTGACGAGCTTCCGGAGCTCGCGCCCTTCCTCCCCGAGGCGGAGGCGATCGAGGCCGAGACCTTGGAAGGGGTTCCGTCGTTCGACCCAGACGCGCCGGACACCCCGGAAACTTACGCAGACGACAAGACGGAAATTTGATGCGAAGCGGCAACAGCAACAGCGGAAGCGGCAACAGGAACGGCGGAGGCGGTAGCGGCGGCGGCAACCGGGGGGCCGGCAGCGGCGGCCGGGGCTCCGGCGGCGGCAACCGCGGCGCGGGCGCCGGCGGCGGCCGTGGTGGCGCGGGCGGCCGGGGTGCCGGCGGTGGCCGTGGCGCTTCCGGCGGCGGTGGCTGGGACAACCGGGGCGGCGGCGCGGGCAACAGGGGCAGCAACCCCGGCGCCCGTACGTCGGGCAGCGGACGCGAGGACGAGCAGAAGCGTCCGTCCCGCCCCCGCCCCGAGGAGCGCCGTTACGACGTCGGCCGCTCGGGTCCGACCGGTGGCGCGGGCGCGAAGGGCACGCCGCGTGGCACCGGGCGTGCGGGCGGCTCGGCCGCCTTCACCCGTGACGCACGCGACGGTGACGACGAGCGCCGTGGTGGCGGCGCCAGGGGCGCCGCGGCCCGTGGCGGCGCCAAGGGCGGCCCCAGGTCCTCGCAGAGCGCGCCCAGGGCCCGCAGGGACAGCCAGGGCCAGTCCCGCCCCCGTGAGCTGGACGCGAAGATCGAGCAGCGCAACCGCGACAGGTACGCGGACGCGCCGGAGATCAGGACCCCGAAGACCAACCCGAACGACGAGGGCGAGCGGCTGCAGAAGGTGCTCGCGCGGGCCGGGATGGGTTCGCGGCGTGCCTGCGAGGAGCTGATCGAGCAGTCCCGTGTCGAGGTCAACGGCGAGATCGTGCTGGAACAGGGCATGCGCGTCGACCCCGACCAGGACGAGATCAAGGTCGACGGACTGACCGTCGCCACCCAGTCGCACCTCTTCTTCGCGCTGAACAAGCCCGCGGGCGTCGTCTCCACGATGGAGGACCCCGACGGCCGGCAGAGCCTCGGCGACTACGTGACCAACCGGGAGACCCGGCTGTTCCACGTGGGGAGGCTCGACACGGAGACCGAGGGCATCATCCTGCTCACCAACCACGGCGAGCTGGCCCACCGGCTCACCCACCCCCGGTACGGCGTCAAGAAGATCTACCTGGCCGCGATCCAGGGGCCGCTCCCGCGCGACCTGGGCAAGCGGCTGAAGGACGGCATCCAGCTGGAGGACGGTTACGCGAAGGCGGACCACTTCCGGGTCGTCGAGAACACCGGCAAGAACTACCTCGTCGAGGTCACCCTGCACGAGGGCCGCAAGCACATCGTCCGCCGCATGCTCGCCGAGGCCGGTTTCCCGGTCGACCGGCTGGTCCGGACGTCCTTCGGCCCGATCCCGCTGGGCGACCAGAAGTCGGGCTGGCTGCGCCGCCTCACCAACACCGAGGTCGGCATGCTGATGAAGGAGGTCGGACTCTAGGCCTGAGGCCCGGTACTCCGAGCACTTCGAGCACTTCGAGCGAACCCGCGGCCCGACGGCCGCGGGTTTTTGCTTGTGCGCGCAGCCCGTTCGCCTTTATAGTCAACATGACTATTAAGGAGGCGGGCCATGAGTCTCGCTGACATCCTCGACCCGTTGCAGCAGCCGCTGTTCACCGTGCTGGACACCCCGGTCAGCTGGACCGAGTTCCTCGGGTTCGGCAGCGGCGCTCTCTGTGTCTGGCTGGTCGCCCGCCAGCACCTCGCCAACTGGCCCGTCGGCATCGCCAACAACCTGTTCTTCGTCCTTCTGTTCGTCCCGGCGGGGCTCTACGCCGACGCCGGGCTGCAGGTCGTCTTCATCGCCCTCGCCGTGTACGGCTGGTGGATCTGGACCCACGGGGGTGGCCCGGACCCACGGTCCCTGCCGGTGCGGCGCAGCAGCCGCGCCGAATGGGGCGTGCTGCTCGCGGCGGGGGCGGTGGGGACAGCTGGACTCACCCTCCTGCTCGGCCGCTTCACCAACTCGACCGTGCCGTTCTGGGACGCGCTGACCACCGCGCTGTCCCTGGCGGCGACCTACGGCCAGTGCCGCAAACTGCTGGAGTCGTGGTGGCTGTGGATCGCCGCCGACCTCGTCTACATCCCGCTCTACGCCTACAAGGGGCTGTACTTGACCTCACTGCTGTACGTCGGCTTCCTCGCCCTGTGCGTCGTGGGGCTGCGCGGCTGGTCCCGCGATCTGGCCGGGGCGAAGGCGCCGGCCGCCGAGGCGGTGACGGCATGACGGAGCTGACGGGATATCAGCACGGTCTGGTGCTGGGGAAGTTCTATCCGCCGCACGCCGGCCACCACCATCTCGTCCGCACGGCGAAGGAACGCTGCGCCCGGCTGACCGTGCTGGTCTGCGCCGCGTCCGTCGAGTCTGTGCCGCTCGCCGACCGGGTGCGCTGGATGCGCGAGGTCCACCCGGACGTCACGGTCGTGGGCGCGGTCGACGACGTCCCCATGGACCTGGGCGACCCCGACATCTGGGACGCGCACATGGCGGTCTTCCGGAGCGCCGTGCCCGAGCGGGTCGACGCGGTGTTCTCCTCGGAGGCGTACGGCGCCGAGCTGGGCCGCCGGTTCGGCGCGGCGTCGGAGTGCGTCGACCCCGGCCGTACGGCCTACCCCGTCTCCGCCACGGCCGTACGCAAGGACCCGGTGGGCTGCTGGGAGTTCCTGTCGCCGCCGGTGCGCGCCGCGCTCACCCGCCGGGTGGTCGTCGTCGGGGCGGAGTCCACCGGCACCACCACGCTCGCCCGCGCTCTCGCCGAGCACTACCGGCGGCGCGGCGGGATCTGGGCGTCGACCGGCTGTGTGCCCGAGTACGGCAGGGAGTTCAGCGAGGAGAAACTGGCCGAGCTGCGCCGGGCCCGGCCGTGGGCGCACTGGTCGGAGGTCACGTTCGGCACGGACGACTTCCCGCTGATCGCCCAGCGGCAGAACGAACTGGAGGAGCGGGCGGCGAGGTTGGGCTCGCCGGTGCTGTTCTGCGACACCGACTCCTTCGCGACCACCGTCTGGCACGAGCGGTATCTGGGCGGCCGTAACCCGCGCGTCGAGGAGATCGCCGACCGCGTCGACCATCAGCTCTGGCTGCTCACCGACCACACCGGAGTCCCCTTCGAGGACGACGGACTGCGGGACGGCGAGGAGCTGCGGCCCTGGATGACCGACCGGTTCCGGGCGGAACTGACCCGTACGGGACGGCGGTTCCTCACCATGAGCGGCCCGCCCGCCACGCGGCTCGCGGCAGCGGTCGAGGCCGTGGACGACCTGCTCGGCCGGGGCTGGGACTTCGCGCCGCCCCTCCCGGAGCGCCGGTGACAGCGCGCCCCGGAGCGCCGGAGGGCTACGACCCGGCCGCCTTCGAACCGTTCGCCGTCACCGTCGACCTCGCCGTCTTCACCGTCCGCGAGAGCCGGCTGCACGTCCTGCTCGTGGAGCGCGGCCAGGAGCCCTACCGGGGAGCCTGGGCGCTGCCCGGCGGGTTCGTCCTGCCGCGCGAGTCGGCCGGGGACGCCGCGCTGCGTGAACTCGCCGAGGAGACCGGCCTGTCGGAGGAGACCGCGACCGCGCTCCACCTCGAACAGCTCGCCACCTACAGCGATCCCGACCGCGACCCGAGGATGCGGGTCGTCTCCGTCGCGTACGCGGCGCTCGTCCCCGACCTGCCCGAGCCACGAGGCGGTGGCGACGCGGCGAGCGCCGACTGGACGGCGCTCGCCGCCGGCGGGACACCGGTGGTCGGACCGCTCGCCTTCGACCACGAGCGGATCCTCGCCGACGCGTACGAGCGGGTCGGCGCCAAGCTCGAATACAGCTGTCTCGCCACGTCCTTCTGCCCGCCCGAGTTCACCCTCGGCGAGCTCCAGCAGGTGTACGAGACGGTCTGGGGCGTCCCGCTCGACCGGCCCAACTTCCGCCGCAAGGTGCTGGCGACGCCCGGCTTCGTCCAGCCCGTCGAAGGACCGCCGCGCAGGACCGGCGGCCGAGGCAAACCGGCCGCGCTCTACCGGCAGGGCCCCGCCACCACGCTGCACCCACCGCTGCTCCGACCGGAAGGGCGTACCCCATGACCACAACTCCCGTGAAACAGCCCGCGACCGGCGCCCTGATCGGGCTGGCGCTCGGCGACGCGCTGGGCTTCCCGACCGAGTTCAACGACGTGCCGTCGATCCTCGCCAAGACCGGCCCCTGGCGCGACATGGCGCTGCCGGAGCCCGCGTTCGTCACCGACGACACCCAGATGACCCTCGCGCTCGGCAAGGGCATCGTGACCGCCGTCGACCGCACCGGCGCCCTCGACCCGGCGAGCCTCGAACCGCCCGTGCGCGCCGAGTTCGTCGCCTGGTACCACGACCCGGAGAACAACCGCGCCCCTGGCCGCACCTGCCTGGACGCCTGCGCCCTGCTGGAGGACGGCCGCCCCTGGCAGCGGGCGAGCCGGCTCGGCTCGAAGGGCTGCGGCGCCAACATGCGGGTGGCGCCGATCGGCCTCGTACCGGGCCTCGGCGACGAACAGCGCGCGGGCGCCGCGCAGTTGCAGGCCGCCCTCACCCACGGCCACCCCACGGCGCTGGCCGCCTCCGACCTCACGGCACGCGCCGTCCACCTCCTCGCGCAGGGCACCGAACCCCTCGGCCTGGTCGGCCGGCTGCGCTCGTACGCGTACGAGAACCGCACCCGCTACGACCACCGGTGGCTCGGCGACCTGTGGACCCTGAGCGACGCCCCGACCCCCGGCGAGTTCATCGCCCGCGGCTGGGACGACTGCCTCGCCGCCCTCGACCGCCTCCAGCAGGCGCTGCGCACCCCGTCCCCCGAGACCGACCCGTGCCTGACGACGGGCGACGGCTGGATCGCCGAGGAAGCGCTCGCCACAGCGCTGCACTGCTTCCTGCTCTTCCCCACGTCCCCGCTCACGGCCCTGCGCCGAGCGGCCTGCACAAAGGGCGACTCGGACTCCCTGGCCTGCCTGGCAGGCGCCTTCGCCGGAGCCCACCTGGGCGCGGCGGCCTGGCCGGAGCACTGGTCGGACCGCATCGAGTACCGAACCGACCTGCTGAGGCTCGGCGCGCTCTGGGACGCCTGAGCCGACCGCACCTGCGCTACCCCGCGCCCCCTTCAGGGACATCAGGCGACGACAGGGCCGAGGCGCGGCGGGCGCGGGTCAGGAACGCTTCCACTCGCGCGCGGTCCGGTTCCGGCGGGAGGGGGGAGCCGGGGAGCGCCGCCTCGGCCTCCTCGGCCAGGCGGGTCATCCGGCGTTCGGTCTCCGGCCAGGGGATCTCGCCGCGCTTCACCGCCAGCAGCGGCTCCCGCTGGTCGCCCACGTCGATGACGAGGGCGCCCGTACGGAGCAGGTCGCGGCAGGAGGCGAGCAGCCGGAGCAGGTGCATGGCGTGCTTCCAGCGCGGGGCGCCGTACTGCCGTACGTCCGCCTCCAGCTTCCTGCGCTGGCCCAACGCGTAGCGCAGGAACGTCTCGTACGCCCGCAGCGACAGGAACGCGTCGCGCAGGGCGAGCAGTTCGCGGCCCGTGGCGTCGGCGTGCTCCACGATCGGGGAGTGCAGGCACTCCAGGACGTTGGGGTTGGCGCGCAGGGCGAGTTCGCAGAAGCGCTCCAGCTCCCAGGAGAACTGCTCGTCCGCCGGGCCCTCCACATGTGTCGGCGGCTTCTCGAAGCGCCAGAACAGCGCCGTGGGGGCGAGGAAGACCCCCCGCCGGTCCGTGTCCGACCCCTCCGTCGCGAGCCCGAAGGCGCGGGAGCCCGTCACACACGCGTAGACGGTGTGGTCGCGGACCAGGGCCTCGGGAGTCATGCGCGCGAGGCTACCGGCCGGACAGGCCCTAGGCTGAACGGAGCACGCGATCATCGTGGACGAACGAGGAGGAACCGTGGCGGTACGAGCGGTCCGTGGCGCGGTCCAGCTGGAGCGGGACGAGCGCGGGCACATGGACGAGCAGGTCAAGCAGCTCCTGTCCGCGATCCTCGACCGCAACGACCTCACGCCGGACGACCTGATCAGCATCTGGTTCACGGCCACCCCCGACCTGCACAGCGACTTCCCCGCCGCTGCCGCCCGCGGCCTCGGCATCGTGGACGTGCCGCTGATCTGCGCGCAGGAGCTGGACATCGCCGGTGCCATGCCGCGCGTCGTGCGGATCCTCGCCCACGTCGAGTCCGGCAGGACCAAGGCGCAGATCGCGCACGTCTACCTCGGCGCCGCCGCCGCCCTCCGCAAGGACATCGCCCAGTGAGAACAGCCGTCGTCATCGGAACGGGCCTGATCGGCACATCGGCCGCGCTCGCCCTGGCGAGCCGCGGCGTCACCGTGCACCTCACCGACCACGACCCCGACCGGGCCCGTACGGCCGCCGCGCTCGGCGCCGGTACGGACGAGCCGGCGCCCGGCACCGTCGACCTCGCGATCGTCGCCGTACCGCCCGCGCATGTCGCGGCGACCCTCGCCGACGCCATGCGGCGCGGGACGGCCCGCGGCTACCTCGACGTCGCCAGCGTCAAGGGCGGCCCGCGCCGCGAGCTGGAGGCGCTCGGCCTCGACCTGACCGCCTACATCGGTACGCACCCCATGTCCGGCAAGGAGCGGTCAGGCCCGCTCGCCGCCACCGCCGACCTGTTCGAGGGGCGCCCCTGGGTGCTCACCCCCGCCAGGGACACCGACACCGAGGTGCTCAACCAGGCCCTGGAACTGGTCGCGCTCTGCCGCGCCGTACCCGTCGTCATGGACGCCGACGCCCACGACCGGGCCGTCGCGCTCGTCTCGCACACCCCGCAGCTGATCTCCTCCATGGTGGCCGCCCGGCTCGAAGAGGCCGACGAGACCGCCGTACGCCTCTGCGGGCAGGGCATCAGGGACGTCACCAGGATCGCCGCCTCCGACCCCGCCATGTGGATCGACATCCTCACCGCCAACCCGGGGCCCGTCGCCGACGTGCTCGCCGGGATCGCCACCGACCTCGGCGAGACGGTCGAGGCGCTGCGCGCCCTCCAGTCGTCGGACGAGGAGAAGCGGCGCGGCGGCGCGGCGGGCATCGAGGACGTACTGCGCCGGGGCAACGCCGGCCGGGTCCGGGTGCCGGGCAAGCACGGCGCCGCCCCGAAGACGTACGAGGTCGTGGCCGTCCTGATCAGCGACAGTCCCGGCGAGCTGGCCCGGATCTTCGCCGACGCGGGCAGCGCCGGGGTCAACATCGAGGACGTACGCATCGAGCACGCCACCGGGCAGCAGGCCGGCCTCGTCCAGCTGATGGTCGAGCCGTCCGCCGCGCCCGTACTCAACGCCGCCCTGCGCAACCGCGGCTGGTCGATCCGGCAGTGACCCGGGGGCCGTCCGGCCCCCGGAAGGACGCGTGCACCGGCGCTCCGAGTACTCGGTAACCTTGTGCGGGGGCCGTTGCCACGTCCCACCGCACCCCAGCCGTGAACCAGGAAGGTGTCCACTCCCGTGGAAAGCGCCGCAACCGCCGCAACCGCAGCCAGGACCGCCCCTGCCGCCGTGATCGTCGCCATCGACGGCCCCTCGGGCACGGGCAAGTCGAGCACCTCCAAGGCGGTGGCCCTCAAGCTCGGGCTGAGCTTCCTGGACACGGGCGCGCAGTACCGCGCGATGACCTGGTGGATGATCAGCAACGGCATCGACGTACGGGACGCGGAAGCGGTCGCGACAGCGGCGGGCAAGCCCGTCATCGTCTCGGGCACCGACCCGGCGGGACCGACGATCACCGTGGACGGGACCGACGCGTCGGGCCCGATCCGCACCCAGGAGGTCACGTCGAAGGTCAGCGCCGTCAGCGCCGTCCCCGAGGTGCGGGCCGTCATCACGCGGCTGCAGCGCTCCGTCGCCGCCTCGGCCGAGCACGGCATCGTGGTCGAGGGCAGGGACATCGGTACGACGGTCCTGCCGGACGCCGACGTCAAGGTCTTCCTCACCGCGTCCGCCGAGGCGCGGGCCGCCCGCCGCAGCGGCGAACTGGGCGGCAAGGACGCGGCCGATGTCGCGGCGACCAGGGAAGCCCTCATAAAGCGCGACGCCGCCGACTCCAGCCGCAAGACGTCCCCGCTCGCGAAGGCGGACGACGCGGTGGAGGTCGACACCACCCACCTCACGCTTCAGCAGGTCGTCGAGTGCATCGTGACCCTGGTCGAGGAGAAGCGGGCGGTCCGGTGAGCACCGCCGAGCGGGCCGCCCCGTCCCGCAGAGGCGCCGCGGTCGGACGGGGCATAGGCGTCGGCCTGATGAACGGCCTCTGGCGGCCCCGGGTGCTCGGCGCCTGGCGGGTCCCCGCGAGCGGCCCGGTGATCCTGGCCGTCAACCACTCGCACAACATCGACGGCCCGATGCTGATGGGCACGGCGCCCCGGCCCGTGCACTTCCTGATCAAGAAGGAAGCGTTCGTCGGACCGCTCGACCCGTTCCTGCGCGCGATCGGGCAGCTCAAGGTGGACCGCGCGGTCGCCGACCGCACGGCGATCACCGACGCGCTCGGCCTGCTGGCGGCCGGCGGGGTACTGGGGATCTTCCCCGAGGGCACCAGGGGCGAGGGCAATTTCGCCTCTTTGCGGTCCGGTCTCGCATACTTCGCAGTACGGTCCGGTGCGCCGATCGTGCCGGTGGCTGTCCTGGGAAGCACGGAGAGCCGCGGCCGGCTGGTCAAGGCGCTGCCCCGGCTGCGCAGCCGCGTGGACGTCGTCTTCGGCGACGCGTTCGTGGCGGGCGACGGCAGCGGCAGGCGTACGCGCGCCGCGCTGGACGACGCCACGGTCGGCATCCAGCAGCGGCTGGCCGCCCACCTGGACGACGCCAGGCGCCTCACCGGGCGCCCGGCAGGACTTGAGTAGTGCGCCACATGTGGTGGCGCACCGATCACGATGGATGAACGAGGTACGGACTTCATGAACGACCAGATCGACTCCGACGACGAGCACGGAGAGCTTGGCGATGCCGAGTACGCGGAGTTCATGGAGATCGCCGCGCAGGAGGGCTTCGACCCCGAGGACGTGGAGGGCGCGATCGGCGAGGCCGGACACGGCCCGCTGCCCGTACTCGCCGTCGTCGGCCGGCCGAATGTCGGCAAGTCGACCCTTGTGAACCGCATCATCGGCCGCCGTGAGGCGGTCGTCGAGGACAAGCCGGGCGTGACCAGGGACCGGGTCACCTACGAGGCCGAGTGGGCGGGCCACCGCTTCAAGGTCGTCGACACCGGCGGCTGGGAGCAGGACGTCCTCGGTATCGACGCCTCGGTCGCCGCCCAGGCCGAGTACGCGATCGAGGCCGCCGACGCGGTCGTCTTCGTCGTGGACTCCACCGTCGGCGCCACCGACACCGACGAGGCCGTGGTCCGGCTGCTCCGCAAGGCCGGCAAGCCCGTCGTGCTCTGCGCCAACAAGGTCGACGGGCAGAGCGGCGAGGCGGACGCCACGGCGCTGTGGTCGCTCGGGCTCGGCGAGCCGCACCCCGTCTCGTCCCTGCACGGCCGCGGTACGGGCGACATGCTCGACGCCGTGCTCGAAGCGCTGCCGGACGCCCCCGCGCAGACCTTCGGCACCGCCATCGGCGGCCCGCGCCGTATCGCCCTCATCGGGCGGCCGAACGTCGGCAAGTCGTCCTTGCTGAACCGGGTCGCCAACGAGGACCGGGTGGTCGTCAACGAGGTGGCGGGCACCACCCGTGACCCGGTCGACGAACTGATCGAGCTGGGCGGCATCGTCTGGAAGTTCATCGACACGGCGGGCATCAGGCGCCGGGTCCACCTCCAGGAGGGCGCGGACTACTACGCGTCGCTGCGCACCGCGGCCGCCGTCGAGAAGGCGGAGGTCGCCGTCGTCCTGATCGACACGAGCGAGTCCATCAGCGTCCAGGACCAGCGCATCATCACGATGGCCGTGGACGCGGGCCGCGCCCTGGTCATCGCGTACAACAAGTGGGACACCCTCGACGAGGACCGGCGCTACTACCTGGAGCGCGAGATCGAGACGGAGCTGGCGCAGGTCGCCTGGGCGCCCCGGGTCAATGTGTCGGCGCGTACCGGACGGCACATGGAGAAGCTGGTCCCGGCGATCGAGACGGCGCTGGCCGGCTGGGAGACCCGGGTGCCGACGGGACGGCTGAACGCGTTCCTCGGCGAGCTGGTGGCCGGGCATCCGCACCCGATCAGGGGCGGCAAGCAGCCGCGCATCCTGTTCGGCACACAGGCGGGCACGAAGCCGCCGCGGTTCGTGCTGTTCGCTTCGGGCTTCATCGAGGCCGGCTACCGGCGGTTCGTCGAGCGCAGGCTGCGTGAGGAGTTCGGCTTCGAGGGCACGCCGATCCACATCTCGGTGCGGGTGCGCGAGAAGCGCGGCCGCAAGAAGTAGCGGGGCCGGGAACGGCGGAAACGGGCGGGCCCGGCACGGATCATCCGTGCCGGGCCCGCCCGTTTCCGTTTGCCGCCGCCGCGCGGCTCACGCCTCGCGACGCGGACCCGGCGGCAGCGCCGCCGGGGTGTGGCGGGCGACGGGCTGCCGGGTGTCCCGCTGCCAGGACCCCTGGTACGGCGTGTGCGCGCGGTCGCCGTGTCTGCCGCGGCCCGGGTGCGTCCCGGCACCGAAGGCCGTGAAACCCAGATTGTCCTCGCCGCTCCTGTCGCCGGGGAGGGCTCTGAACGACCGGAGGAACTCGGAGTACAGCGCGTCGTAGATCGGGGTCGTCGAATACCCGTCCGCCACGTCCTGCGCGGGGCGCATCGAGGGGATCTGGCTCTGGTACTGCGGGCGGGAGGGGTCGTATGAGTGCACGTATGTGCCAACGACCCGGTGCCTCGTCGGATGCGGGTACGACCGGGAAATTGCCGGTCAACGGGGTGGTGACCGGTGCGCGGCGGGGCGCGCCCGCGCCGTCACGTGCCCTGCCGCACGCTCACCTGCCCGCCCGCACCCTCACGTGCCCGCCAGGGGCATCGCCGCGGCCACCAGCCGGCCGTTGGCCGCCGCCTTCTCCAGGGCGTCGCGCAGCAGGTCCTCACGGGGCTGCTGGCCGATCGAGCCGACCGGCGCCGCGAACACCAGGACCTGGTGCGACTTGTTGGCCGCCGCCCGCCAGCCCTCGGTGACCTGGAGCGGCTGGTGCGCCTGCCACCAGGCGACCTGGCCGCTGCCGCCCGTGCCGGGCTGCAGGACGGCGTGCAGCTGGCCCATGGCGAGCAGCACGGACCAGCCGGGCAGCACGCCGGGCCGGCCGCCGAGGTCGGCGACCGGCTGGAAGCCCTGCTCGACCAGGAGCGGGAGGAACTCGTCCATCGTGCCGCCGGATCCCGCACGGGTGATCGGCGCCGTCGGCTCCACCACCAGGGCCGGGTGCAGCTCGCCCTCGATCAGCACCAGACCGCTGGTGACGCCCAGCACGGCCTGCTGCTCGGCCCCCGCGGGGCCGCCGGGCGCCTGCGGCTCGTTGCCGGTGATGGACCTGACCGCGCCCTGGAGCTGGTCCTCGGCGACCTGGACGACCTGGGACGGGATGCAGGTGGCGTGGGCGAAGGCCAGGACGGCCGTCTCCTCGCCGACGAACAGGACGGTGCTGGTCCGCTCCTGCTCGGAGTCTCCCGGGGTGCGGCAGGACGTGCAGTCGTAGCTGCCCGGGGAGTTCTCGCCGGTGAGCAACCGGTCGGCTTCTTCGTCGCCGATCTCGGCGCGGACGTCCTCGCTGACATCGAGCATGCGCGGCACGGGGTGGCTCCTCGAAATCGGTGCGTGAACCGGGCTGTTCCCGGCTCGTACGGGGTTCAACGGGCGAGCCGTGGCCGGGGTCACGCGCGAAGACGAACAGAATCGGACGGGCCGGCGCCGCAAGATCGAACAAATCTGCTGTCGGAGGGCACCTGCGCGGTGTTTTCCGCATCTATAGCCGTATGACCAGATCGACCGGGCGGCGGACCGCGCGCGAGGAGTGGGCCGCAGACTGTGTGGCCGACTCGGCCGGCGGCATCACCTTCGACGTCATGGGCGCCGCCCGTCCCGACGCGGTACTCGTCCTGCGCAGGCGCCCCGACGGGGCCCCGGCGGCCGACGACGTGCGGCTGCCGCTGACGGGCGCGGGCGGCAGGCGGCTGCGCGCCGTGCTGCCGAGCACCGTCGAACTGCCCGAGGGCCACTGGGACGTACGCACCGGGGCGCGCGGCGAGCGGCCGGTACGCCTCGGTGTGCGCGACGCGCGGGCGCTCGTGGGGCGGACGCCCGGCGCCGGCCGGGTGATCGCGCGCGTCCCGTACGTGACGGCCGAGGGCACCCTCGCCGTCCGCAGCTGGGTCAGGGCGCCGCACGCCGAGGTCGGCGAGGTCCGCTGCGCCCGGGGCACGGTCACGGTCGAGGGCACGCTGTACGGCGCCGAACTCGGCCGGGAGGCGGCGGTCGAGGCGCGCCCGCGCGGCGGCGGCGAGACGTACCGTGCCCCGGTCACCGGCGGTGGCGGCGGCTTCGCCTTCACGCTGCCGTACGCGCGGTTGGCCGCCGGTCCCGGCGAAGCCGGCCAGTGGTGGGACCTGTGGCTGCTCCCCGCGCCCGGCGGCCCCGCCGTCCGGGTGGCGCGGATCCTCGACGACGTCTGGGACAGACGTGGCAGCGCCCTGCGGCTGCCGTTCCCGGCGGAAGGCCGGCGAGCGGCGCCGTACTACACGGAGGACAACGGCCTGAGCGTACGTCTGGAGCCCGCCCCCGCCCCCGCCCCCGCCTCGGCCTCCGCCCCGGCCCCGATGACCGCGCCCGCCCCCGCGCCTGAGCCGGCCCCGGCCCCCGCTCCCGTCGTCGTGTCCTCCGCGTCCGTCGTGGCCCGGCGCTCCGGGGCGCCTTGCGGACCGTAGCTGTCCGCGAGCCCTGGCAGACTCGGTCGCATGCTGGACACCTCGGCCCGACTGCTGCGGCTGCTCTCCCTCCTCCAGGCGCACCGCGACTGGTCGGGAGCCGACCTCGCCGAGCGGCTGGGCGTCACCCCCAGGACCGTGCGGCGCGACGTCGAGCGGCTGCGGGAACTCGGCTACCCGGTGAACGCCAGCCCCGGCACAGGCGGCGGCTACCAGCTGGGCGCCGGCGCCGAACTGCCGCCGCTGCTCCTGGACGACGACGAGGCGGTCGCCGTCGCCGTCGGGCTGCGCACAGCGGCGGGCAACGGCATCGAGGGCATCGGCGAGAGCTCCGTACGCGCCCTGGCCAAGCTCCAGCAGGTGCTGCCCGACCGGCTGCGCCGCAGGGTCGGGGCGCTCAACGCGTTCACCGTCCCGATGCTGCGCGGCCCGGGCACCTCGGCCGTCGACCCGGCCGTCCTCACCGAACTGGCCACCGCGTGCCGGGACGGTGAGGGACTGCGCTTCGCCTACCGGGACCACGCGGGGGCGGTCGGAGGCCGCCGGGTGGAGCCGCACCGGCTGGTGTGCACCGAGCGCCGCTGGTACCTCGTCGCGTGGGACGTGGACCGCGCCGACTGGCGGACGTTCCGGGTGGACCGGATCACCCCCACCCCGCCGCACGGCCCGCGCTTCGCCCCGCGCACCCCGCCGGCCGACGACCTCGCCGCGTACGTGTCGCGCGGGGTCTCCTCGCGCGTCTACGCCGCGTCCGCCGTGCTGCGGCTGCTGGTGCCCCGCGAGGAGGCGGCGCGGCTCGTGTCGCCGTCCTCGGGCGCCCTGGAGGCGGTCGACGACCACAGCTGTCTGCTGCGCACGGGGGCCGCGAGTCTCGACGTGCTGGTCCTGCACGTGGCGCTGATCGGTGTCGACTTCGAGGTGGTCGAACCCGTCGAGCTGACCGAGCACGTCAGGGTCCTCAGGGACCGGTTGTCCCGGTCTCTTCGCTGAATTCGGCCCGCCGCCGATATTCCGCCGTCTTACCGGACGGTTACCTGCGGGTGGAATTCAGGAAGAGCGAATTTATGTGATCTTCAGGTGCTTTGAATTCGTCCGGGGCATCCTGTGAACACTCTGTGAGTGCGCGTCATTCGCTTCGGAAGCGTGTCGTCATTCTGTGACGAAAGCGTGACCGCTCACTGACCGGAACGGGTTGTCCGGATGGCGGACGCTTCCTTCACCGTCCGCGTACGCCTACGGTGAATGGCATGGCACCGACACCGACATCACCCGACCGTCCGGACGACGACACCGAGGCGTACGTAGGCCTCTCCGCCGAGAGCGCGGAGCGGCGCGCGAGGGAGCGTGGCTGGACCACCGTGCGGTCCCTGCCGCCCGGCTCGATCATCACGATGGAGTACGTCGCCGGGCGGCTGAACTTCGAGGTGGACGACGAGACGGTGGTCCGCTGCTGGCTCGGCTAGACCGCCTGTCGGCGCAGGTCAGCCGCCCGTGACGGGCCGCGAGTGCGGCGGCCTGCGCGAGCCGGCCGGCGTGATCGGGGAGCGCTCGGAGCGCAGCGTGTGCGGCCGCGGCTGGGCGAGCTGCGCCGGGCTGCGGCCCGCCGGGTTACGGCCGGTGTGACCTGCCCCGATCGGCTCCCGCTTGGAGTCGTCCTCGGTGGGCGGGAGCGTCGGCACCTTCGACGGCCGGAGGCCGCCCGCCGGGACCCGCGCGGGTGAAGCAGCCCGCGCGCGCGCCCGCAACTGGTCGCGTACGGCGAAGATGATCTGCTCGGCTCGGCCGATCGTGGGCTCGCACCAGGGCAGCGCGAGCAGGATCAGCATGCCGGCGGCCCAGCCGAGCAGCACGTCGCTGAGCCAGTGCGTACCGAGGTAGACCGTGGTCGCGCCGACCCCGAGGGACAGCGCCGACGACAGGATCGACAGATACCGCCTGGTCAGTGGGGTGGTGGCCAGATAGGCCAGGATTCCCCAGGTCACGACGGCGTTCGCGGTGTGGCCCGAGGGAAATATATCGCCGCCGGCGAACAGCTCGGCCGAGCCGATCTGGGTCGCGTAGTGCGGGCCGAGCCGGCCGAGACCGAGCTTCACCGCGCCGACCGTCACGTTGAGCAGCAGCAGAGCGGCGCCGAGGGCCAGCAGCGGCCGCAGCGTGTGCTGCCGCCAGGAGCGCCAGCCCAGCCAGGCGGCGATCATCACCGCTGTGGGACCGCGCTGGCCGAGGACCACGAAGTAGTCGAGGAAGGCGTGCAGTCCCGGCCACTGCTGATAGGGCCGGAACAGCATGACCTTCCAGTCGAGGGTCACCAGCCAGGACGAGTCCAGCACGGCAACGACGATGGCGAGATAGAACGCCAGCGTCCCGCCGAAGAGAGCCGTGCGGGTACGGCTCATCCGCGGGATCTCTATCTTCGGCGGCTCCGGCTCCCGGTCCAGCCGGGCGAAGATGTCGGTACGCACCCAATCGACGTTACAGCGAGTGAGTGCGTGAACCGGTCGTTCCGGTCTCTTTGTGATGACGATGTGATGTGGAGTATGTCTCAGCTCACGGTTTATCCCGGCCGGTAACCGAAATCCAAGTGAGTTGCTCCTTATTAATCGACACGCCGTGTGTGTACGTGTCTTTGTGGGGTCTTGAATTCGTTCACCACCGCGTTACGCCGAATTTCCCCCACGGGCGGCGGCGCGGGGTGAGGCGTGCGCCACACGCCACAGGAGTCAACTCGCGTACGCTCGCCGGGCGCGCAGCACGCATGGGAGGTACACAGATGTCGGGCACCACCACGGCCGCAGCACGGCCGGTCGCCGCCGGCGCCCGTGGCGGTGCCAACCGCTGGCTCGTGCTGGTCGTCCTGTGCGTCAGCCTGCTGCTGGTCGCACTCGACGCGACGGTGCTGCATGTCGCGGTCCCCGCCGTCACGGCCGACCTGCGGCCCACCGGGGTCGAACTCCTCTGGATCGTCGACGCGTACCCGCTGGTCTGCGCCTCGCTGCTGATCCTCTTCGGCACGCTCGGCGACCGCGTCGGCCGCCGCAGGGTGCTGCTGATCGGCTACGCCATCTTCGGCGCCGCCTCGGCGCTCGCCGCCTTCGCCGCCACCCCGCAGATGCTGATCGGGGCGCGTGCGCTGCTCGGGATCGGCGGCGCGATGATCATGCCGGCGACGCTCTCGATACTCCGCGCCGTCTTCCCCGACCGGCGTGAGCGCGCCGTGGCCATCGGCGCGTGGACCGCCGTCGCGGCCGTCGGCGCCGCCGTGGGGCCCGTACTCGGCGGGTTTCTCGTCGAGCACTTCTGGTGGGGCTCGGTCTTCCTCATCAACATCCCGCTGCTCGCCGTCATCCTGCCGCTCGGCAGGGTGGCGCTGCCCGAGTCGCGCGGCAGCGCCGAGGGTCCCTGGGACGTGCTCGGGGCGCTGCTGGCGGCCGTCGGGGTGCTCGGGGTGGTCTTCGGGGTGAAGCGGCTCGGCGCGGGGGAGGGCGTGCTCTCGGGCGCCACCGTCGGACCGCTGTGCGTGGGGGCCGCGCTGCTGGTCGTGTTCGTCCGCAGACAGCGACGGCTGGCGCATCCGCTGATCGACGTGCGGATGTTCGCCAGGAAGACCTTCGCCACCTCCGTCGGCTGCATCGTCCTCGCCATGCTCGCGCTGGTGGGCCTGGAGCTGATCGCCGTCCAGTACCTCCAGCTGGTGCTCGGACTCAGCCCGCTGGAGACCGGGCTGCGGCTGCTGCCGCTCACCTTCGCCGCCATCGCCGCCGGCGCCACCGGATCGCTGACGCTGCGCAGGCTGGGGCCGCGCGCGATGGTGTCCTGGGGGTTCGTGCTCACCGCCGCCGCCGTGCTGCTGCTGGTCCTGATGGGACAGCACGACCGTCCGGTGCTGCTCACCGCGGGGTTCGTCCTGCTCGGCGTCGGGCTGCAGTCCACTCTCTTCGGCGCGTACGAGTCGATGCTCAGCGAGTGCCCCGCCGACGAGGCGGGCGGGGCGGCCGCGATCGGCGAGACGTCGTACCAACTGGGCGCCGGGCTGGGGATCGCGCTGCTCGGCAGCGTGATGAACGCGGCGTACGCCCCCGGGCTGTCGGCCGTGCCCGGCGTCCCCGCGGCGGCGAGGGGGGCCGCCGCCGACTCGCTGGGGGAGGCGTACCAGGTGGCGGACCGGCTCGGCGGGTCCGCTGGCGCCTCGCTGCGGACGGCCGCCCGTGACTCCTTCGTGCACGGCCTCCATGTCACGCTGCTGGTCAGCGCGGGACTGCTGCTGCTCGGCGCGCTGGCCGCGCTGCGGCTGCCGCGGACCGCGGACTGTCCCGAGGGCGCGGCGGAGCCGGCCCCGGGGATATCGCTGGTCAAGCAGGGCGACGGGGAGCAGCGTGGCGCGCGGGCCGGGGCGGGGCCGCTCGCCGTACCGGCGAGCAGGGCCGCTCCCCGGCAGGCGGGGTCGGCCCGTCATCTCTAACTACCGCTGCTAGTTTTGGTCGTGAGCAGACCGAGTTCGAGCTTCAGTCCGTGCGAGCCGCCGGAGGCAGCGCCATGTCAGCACCGTCAGCCCCTTCCTCGGATTCATCAGGGCCTTCGGGTTCTTCAGGTTCTTCGGGGTCGAAGCGGCCCTCCTTCGACCCCCGCGACCCGCTCGGCATCGACGACCTGCTCAGCCCCGAGGACCTGGCGATCAGGGGGACCGTCAGGGACTGGGCCGCCGACCGGGTGCTGCCGCATGTCGCCGAGTGGTACGAGAGCGGCGAGCTGCCCGGCATCCGCGAACTGGCCCGCGAACTCGGCGCCATCGGCGCGCTCGGGATGTCGCTGACCGGATACGGCTGCGCCGGCGCCACCGCCGTCCAGTACGGCCTGACCTGTCTGGAGCTGGAAGCCGCCGACTCGGGCATCCGCTCGCTCGTCTCCGTCCAGGGCTCCCTCGCCATGTACGCGATCCACCGCTTCGGCTCCGAGGAGCAGCGGCAGCGCTGGCTGCCCGGCATGGCGGCGGGCGAGATCATCGGCTGCTTCGGCCTCACCGAGCCCGACCACGGCTCCGACCCGGCGGGCATGCGCACCTACGCCAGGCGGGACGGCTCCGACTGGCTGCTCACCGGACGCAAGATGTGGATCACCAACGGCACGGTGGCGGGCGTCGCCGTCGTCTGGGCGCAGACGGACGACGGCATCCGCGGCTTTCTGGTGCCCGCTGGGACCCCCGGCTTCACCGCCCCCGAGATCAAGCACAAGTGGTCGCTGCGCGCCTCGGTCACCAGCGAACTGGTCCTCGACGACGTACGGCTGCCCGCCGACGCCGTCCTGCCGGAGGCCACCGGGCTGCGCGGCCCGCTCGGCTGTCTGAACCACGCGCGGTACGGAATCATCTGGGGCGCCATGGGCGCCGCGCGCGCCAGCTTCGAGGCGGCCCTCGACTACGCGAAGACCCGGGAGCAGTTCGGCCGGCCCATCGGCGGCTTCCAGCTCACCCAGGCCAAACTCGCCGACATGGCCCTCGAACTGCACAAGGGCATCCTGCTCGCCCACCACATCGGGCTGCGCATGGACGCGGGGCGGCTCCGCCCCGAGCAGGTCAGTTTCGGCAAGCTCAACAATGTGCGGGAGGCGATCGAGATCTGCCGCACGGCACGGACCATTCTCGGCGCCAATGGGATCTCGCTCGAATATCCCGTGATGCGGCACGCCACGAATCTTGAGTCGGTGCTCACCTACGAGGGCACCGTCGAGATGCATCAACTCGTCCTGGGCAAGGCGCTCACCGGTCTCGACGCGTTCCGGTGAACCCGGTGGTAAGTGCCGGTGAACCCGGCGTGAACCGGTGAGCGCCCTGCTCAGCTCTGATTGAAGAAGCCGCCCTGCGTACGGCCGGCCGAATCGCCGGAGACGATCTCGGTGTCACCGGGGGTCAGCAGAAAGACCCGGGTGGCGACGCGGTCGATCGAACCGTGCAGTCCGAAGATCAGCCCGGCGGCGAAGTCGACGACGCGCTTGGCGTCGGCGGGCTCCATGGAAGTGAGGTTCATGATGACCGGGACGCCGTCCCGGAAGAGCTCGCCGATGCTCCGGGCGTCCCGGAAGCTCTCCGGGGAGACGGTGGCGATCCTGCGGTCCTGCTCGGGGGCGGGCTGGGAGGCGACCCGCACCCGGGGGTCGGTCTTCCAGGCTTCGCCGCTCTCCGCACCTTCGGCGTACTCGTCGTCGTCGTAGTACCGCTCGTCGTTGTCCTCAACGAGGCCCAGCCAGGCACTCGCCTTGCGCACCGATCCCATGGACGCCTCCTTTCACCGCGGTCACTTGTGGTTCCGCTTCTCTATCGTCGTCCATAATGCGGATTGAGCGCCAAGGGGATAGCCGCCGCAGAGGCGATTCGTGACGGTACTGGTGCAGAAGATGTGGCGGTTCGTCAAGGTTCTTCCTGGGTACGGGCCATGGCTCGGCACGAAATATGAATTTCGGGCCAGACGGGTGACGCAGGGGACGTTCGGGTGAACCGTCACTCGATACGATGCGTTTCGCACACGAGAACGAGCGAGAAACGGCTGGCGACAGCCCAAGGACGACGCACCCGGGGGACGGTCGTGTTCGGAATAGTCAGGCCCTGCGCCCATCGGCTGGCGGGCAGCCTCAAGACCGAGTGGACGGCCCATCTCTGTGGGCTGTGCCTGGCACTTCGCTCGGACCACGGACAGTTCTCCCGGGTTGTGACCAACTACGACGGCCTGATCGTCTCCGTCCTGACGGAGGCTCAGACCGGGCGCACCGCCGGGCAGCGGCGTACAGCAGGTCCCTGCCCGCTGCGCGGGATGCGAACCGCCCCGGTGGCAAGAGGTGAGGGCGCGCGGCTCGCCGCCGCCGTCTCCCTGGTGCTGGCGTCGGCGAAGATACGGGACCACGTCGCCGACGGCGACGGGCTGTTGAGGCGCCGGCCGCTGGCGGCGGCGGCGCGCCGGGTGGCCGCCGGCTGGGACAAGGCGGGCGCGCGCACCGGGGCCGAGCTGGGCTTCGACACGGCCGTACTGGTCGAAGCCGTCGACCGGCAGCCGGACATCGAGCTGCTGGCGGGCCCCGGCACCCCGCTGCTGACCGTCACCGAACCGACCGAGACGGCGACGGCGGCGGCGTTCGCGCACACCGCCGTCCTGGCGGGCCGGCCGGGCAACCAGGCGCCGCTCGCCGAGGCGGGCCGGCTCTTCGGACGGCTGGCGCATCTGCTGGACGCCGTGGAGGACAGGGAAGCTGACGCGGCGTCGGGTGCCTGGAACCCGCTCACCGCGACCGGCACCCCGCTGCCGGAGGCGCGGCGGCTCGCCGACGACGCGGTGCACGGGATACGTCTCGCCCTGCGGGACGCCGAGTTCGTCGACGACAAGCTGGCGCACGTACTGCTGGCGCACGAACTGCGCACCTCCGTCGACCGGGCCTTCGCCACGACGACGGCCTGCGCGCACCAGGGGCACGGGCCGGCACACGGCGCGGGGCACGGGCCGGACGTGGACCCGGACGCACCGGCGGACCCCTGGACCTCCGGAGGGCGCGTACAGCCGCCCGAGCCGCCGCGAAGGGACGGCCGGGGCTTCCTGGCCGGCTGCGCGGTCTTCGCCGGACTGCTCTGCACCTGCCGGATGTGCTGCGCCGAGCGGTACGAGGGCCCGTGGTCGGGCAAGCACCGTGAGGGCTGCTGCCAGAGCTGCGACTGCGACGGCGGCTGCTGCGACTGCTGCCAGTGCTGTGACGGGTGCGACGGCTGTGACGGATGCGACTGTGACTGCGGCTGCTGAGATGTGACGGGCGGTCAGCCGGCCGCTGCCCCCTCCCGCCGGTGTTCACACCTCCGGCGCGCACCCCCTACGACCTGCGAAGCTGCGGCCAGAAGGCGGCCTTGTGCGGCCCGTCGGCACGCCTCGATACTCCGAGCGGCATGGCTTTCGACTCGGAGGAACGCACACGTGAGGATCAAGCACATCCGGCTGCCGTCGGCCGCCGCTGGGCTCGTCGTCGGGCTGGTCGCGACGCTCGCGCTGGCGGCGCCCGTACCGTCGGCCGCCGCCGGGGCGGCGCGGCTCGCCGCGCTGGGGGAGGCCGTACGGCACGCCGATGTGGCCGGCACCGCCTGGTACACCGACGGGGCCGACGGCGCCCTGGTCGTCACGGCCGACAGCACCGTCTCGTCCGCCGAGATCGCCGGACTGCGGGAGGCGGCCGGACCCGGAGCGGGGGCGCTGCGCGTCGAGCGGGTCGCGGGCAGGATCTCCCCGCTCATCTCCGGCGGCGACCCGGCGTCGGCCACCGGCTGGCGCTGCTCGGCCGGCTTCAACGTCCGCAAGGGCGCCACGTACTACTTCCTGACCGCGGGGCACTGCACCGAACGCAGCTCGTCCTGGTACACCAACGCCTCCCACTCCGTCCGTATCGGCCCCACGGCGGGCTCCAGCTACCCGGGCAACGACTACGGCATCGTGCGCTACGCCAACACCTCGCTCCGGCACCCCGGCACGGTCGGCAGGACCGACATCACCGCGGCGGCCGAGGCGGCCGTGGGCATGCGCGTCACCCGCAGGGGCTCCACCACCGGTGTGCACAGCGGGACCGTGCTCGGTCTTCACACCACCGTCAACTACGGCGGCGGCCACATCATCTCCGGGCTGATCCGCACCAACGTCTGCGCCGAACAGGGCGACAGCGGCGGCTCGTTGTACTCCGGCGGCCGGGCCGTCGGTCTGACGTCCGGGGGCACGGGCAACTGCCGCTCCGGCGGCACGACGTACTTCCAGCCGGTCACCGAGGCGCTCAAGGCCTATGGCGTACGGGTCTATTGAGAGTGATGTGCTGAAGCAGATGGAGACCGCGTGGCCGTATTGAGACCTTCGTGTGCGTGTCCTGGGACCGACCTTGTGTGCTACTGGCGAGTTTAGGAATAGTGGGCGGCTCATCCTCCGTGCCGGAACACCCCACTTGTCCCGGCGCGGCCCCCCACAGGAGGCCTGTGTATGAAGCATCGGCACATATCCAAGAAGCGGGCGACGATGGCAGGCGGCGCTGTGGCCGCCCTGGTCGTGGCAGGAATCAGCTTCCAGACGGCCAACGCCAGTGAGGGAGCACCGCAGTTCGCGGTGAAGTCACTGTCCGCGACAGCGGCAGGGACGCTCTCCTCGCATCTGAACAAGGATCTGGGAAGCGACGCGGCCGGCTCGTACTACGACGCCAAGTCCAAGGCGCTCGTGGTGAACGTCGTCGACGACCAGGCGGCGGAGGTCGTCCGCCAGGCCGGCGGCAAGGCCAGAGTGGTGGAGAACTCCGCGAAGGAACTCACCGCCGCGCGCAAGACCCTGGCGGCGAAGGCGGCCATCCCGGGTACGTCCTGGTCCGTCGACCCGGTCAGCAACAAGGTCGTCGTCAAGGCCGACCGTACGGTCAAGGGCGCCCAGCTGACCAAGCTCAACAGCGTGGTCGACGGGCTCGGCGGCAAGGTCGAACTCAAGCGGTCGGCGGGGGAGTTCAAGCCCTTCGTCTCCGGCGGCGACGCCGTGACCGGACCCGTCCCCGGCGGTACGGCACGCTGCTCGGTCGGCTTCAACGTGACCGTGGGCGGCGCCCCGTACTTCATCACGGCGGGGCACTGCACGGCGGACATCCAGACCTGGTCCGACGCGCAGGGCAACCAGATCGGGACGACCGAGGGCTCGGACTTCCCGGGCCACGACTACGGCCTGGTCAAGTACAACGACGGCGTGGACCACCCCAGCGAGGTCAACCTCTACGACGGCAGCGCACAGCCGATCAGCGGGGCGGCCGAAGCGACGGTCGGCCAGTCCGTGACCCGCAGCGGCTCCACCACCCAGGTGCACAGCGGTACGGTCCTGGGGCTCGACGCCACCGTCAACTACGGCAACGGTGACATCGTCAACGGGCTCATCGACACCGATGTGTGCGCGGAGCCCGGCGACAGCGGCGGCTCGCTCTTCTCGGGCAGCTCCGCGATCGGGCTGACCTCGGGCGGCAGCGGTGACTGCAGCTCGGGCGGTGAGACGTTCTTCCAGCCGGCTACGGCGGCGCTCGCCGCGTTCGGTGCCGAGATCGGCTGACGCCGGTACCGGTCCGGTGGTAACGAGCGGTCATCGCGAGCAGTGACCAGGGAACCCGGTCCGCCGAACGGCGGGCCGGGTTCCTGTCGTCCCTACAGCGGTTGCCCCGGCTCTCCCGGCAGGCCGGGCGCCGATTCGGCGGTGACGACCCGCCGGTCCCGTGGCGGCTTGCGCAGCACGGTCGCGACGAGCGTGACCAGGGTGCCGCCCACCGCCCAGGCGCAGAGCACCAGCAGCGGCCCGGTGACCGCGTTGCCGCGGAAGTACGCGATCGACCTGGCCACCCAGGTCCCGGCGCCCGGTGGCAGCGCGGGCCCGATCGACCGCCAGAAGTCCGGCAGCAGCGGCAGCGGGAAGGCGCCGCCCGCGCTCGGATTGCCGGCGACGACGATCAGCAGGATGGCGAGACCGATACCGACGACGCCGAAGACCGCCTGTAGGGCCAGGGTGGCGGCGCCGACGGCGAACACCGTGAGCGCGCCGAGCCCCCACAGCCCGAACACGCTGCCCGGCAGGGCGTTCAGGATCGGTCCCGTGATCACCGCGCCGAGGATGCCTCCCACGACGGCGTACAGCGCCATCACACCCAGCCGGATCACGGCCCTGCTGCGGTTGGCCGGCCGCGCGCCCGCGCTGATCGCGAGGATCGCCGCGCACAGGTAGCCGCCGACGCACCAGCCGATGACGAGATAGAACGACGAGAGGCCGTCGGCGTCCTGGACGGTGGCGGGCGCGACGTCGTCGGGCCTGAGCGAGCGCTGCTGCTGTTGTTCGAGGCCGCCGAAGAGATTGAGCAGGATGCTGGTCTCGGTGGAGCCCTGCCCCGAGGCGATCAGCAGGGTGTCGGTGCTCGACCGGGGGTCGACGAGGAGAGCGGCGTCGATGTCGCGGTTCAGCATCTGCTTGCGCGCCGTCTTCTCGTCCGGGAGCACCCGGGGGTCCAGCGGACTGCCCGAGAGCTGCTTCAGCTCCCCGGCCAGCTGGGTGGCGGTCTGCCCGGGGGCGACGACGGCGACCTTGATGTCCGTCGGCTTCGGATGGTGCAGGGCGCCGACGTACGAGGCGATGAACAGCAGTTGCAGCGCCAGCACACCGATGACGAGCAGCGCTGCCCGTGGGGTGACGGCGGTCTTCACCTCGTCGACGAATGTCATGTCCCCACCGTCCTGGGCGCGCGGTATCCGCGCAGGTGGGGAGAGTCTGAATGGCGTAAGGACGGCCACGGGCGGGCCCGGGGAGCCGGGAGGCCAGGCGTCCCACGGGTATCGCACGCACGTTCGAAACTTGGTCTATGGTGGAACTCGGGGAGGCGAGCAGGACTGATCCAGGACGACCCAGGAGGTGCGGATGCCCGGGTTCACGCATCTGCACACCGTGTCCGGTTTCTCCCTGCGGTACGGCGCCTCCCACCCGGAGCGGCTCGCGGCGCGCGCCGCCGAACGGGGCATGGACGCCCTGGCGCTCACCGACCGCGACAGCCTCGCCGGCGCCGTCCGCTTCGCCAAGGCGTGCGCCGTGGAAGGGGTGCGCCCGCTGTTCGGGGTGGATCTCGCGGTGGGCGAGCGGGCGCGTGAGGAGGGCCCCACCTCGCGCAGGCGCACCCCCGTGCGCGGCGGTGCCTTCATCGACGAATCGGCGCCGCGCGCCGTCTTCCTCGCCCGGGACGGCGCGGCCGGCTGGGCCGACCTGTGCCGGCTGGTGACCACGGCGCACGCGGCGGGGGAGGGCGGCCCGCTGCTGCCGTGGCGCGACAACCACGGCGCGGGGCTCACCGTCCTGCTCGGCCCCGACTCGGAGATCGGCCGCGCCGTCGCCGCCGGCCGCCCCGACCGGGCCGCCAGGCTGCTCGCGCCCTGGCGGGAGGTCTACGGCGACGCGCTGCGGCTGGAGATCGTCCACCACGGGCGTACCGGCACGGGCCCTGGATCGCTGCGGCACGCCGCCCGCACCCTCGGCTTCGCCGCCGAACAGGGCGTACGGCCCGTGCTCGGCAACGCCGTCCGGTACGCGGACGCCGGGCAGGGCCCGGTCGCCGACGTACTGGACGCGGCCCGCAGGCTGATCCCCATCGATCCGCGCCGTGGCCTGGACACCGGGGAGCGCTGGCTCAAGGACCCGGAGGCGATGGCGCGTACCGCCGAGCTGGTCGCCGAGGCCGCCGGATTCCGGCGTGACATCGCGCACCGGCTGCTCGCCATGACCGAGGAGACGGCGGCGAGCTGTCTCGTCGACCCCGAGGACGACCTGGGGATCGGCACCGTCCACTTCCCCGAACCCCGGCTGGTCGGCGCCGACCGGCGCAGCGCCTCACGGGTGCTGCGCTCGCGCGCCGCCGCCGGGATGGTGCTGCGCGGCTACGACCGGCGCGCCGACCACCGCGTGTACTGGTCCCGGATGGAGGCCGAGCTGCGCACGATCGACACGATGGGGTTCGCCTCGTACTTCCTCACCGTCGCCGGCGTCGCCGACGACATCCGGGGGATGGGCATCCGGGTCGCCGCCCGCGGCTCGGGCGCCGGCTCCCTGGTCAACCATCTGCTGGGCATCGCCCACGCCGATCCGGTCGCGCACGGACTGCTGATGGAACGTTTCCTCTCCACCCGGCGCCCCGGTCTCCCCGACATCGACATCGACGTGGAATCGGCCCGGCGGCTTGAGGTGTACCGCGCGATCCTCGACCGGTTCGGCGGTGAGCGGGTCGCCGCCGTCGCCATGCCCGAGACCTACCGGGTGCGCCATGCCGTACGGGACGTCGGCGCCGCCCTGTCCATGGACCCGGCCGAGATCGACCGGATCGCCAAGGCGTTCCCGCACATCCGCGCCCGGGACGCCCGTACGGCGATGGCGGAGCTGCCCGAGCTGCGCGAGGTCGCCGGGCAGCAGGAGCGGCACGGCAGGCTCTGGGAGCTGGTGGAGGCGCTGGACGCGCTGCCGCGCGGGATCGCCATGCACCCGTGCGGGGTGCTGCTCTCCGACGCGTCGCTGCTGCGCCGTACGCCGGTGGTGCCGACCAGCGGCGAGAGCTTCCCGATGTCCCAGTTCGACAAGGAGGACGTGGAGGATCTCGGGCTGCTCAAGCTCGATGTCCTCGGGGTGCGGATGCAGTCGGCGATGGCGCACGCCGTCGCCGAGATCGAGCGCGCCACCGGCGACGCCGTGGACATCGACGACCCGGCGCAGGTGCCCGAGGGCGACCCGGCGACCTACGACCTCATCCGCTCGGCCGAGACCCTGGGCTGCTTCCAGATCGAATCGCCGGGCCAGCGCGATCTGGTGGGCAGGCTGCAGCCCGCCACCTTCCACGACCTGGTGGTCGACATCTCGCTCTTCCGGCCCGGCCCGGTCGCCGCCGACATGGTCCGGCCGTTCATCGAGGCCCGGCACGGCAGGGCGCCGATCCGCTATCCGCACCCGGACCTGGAGGCGCCGCTGCGCGAGACCTACGGGGTGGTCGTCTTCCACGAGCAGATCATCAGGATGGTGGACATCATGACCGGCTGCGGCCGCGAGGAGGCCGACAAGGTGCGCCGGGGGCTCTCCGACCCGGAGTCGCAGGGCCGGATCCGCGCCTGGTTCGAACAGCGGACCGTGGAGCGCGGGTACGCGCCGGAGGTGGTGGCGCGCGCCTGGGCGATCGTCGAGGCGTTCGGCTCGTACGGCTTCTGCAAGGCGCACGCGGTCGCCTTCGCCGTGCCGACGTACCAGTCGGCCTGGCTCAAGGCGCACCATCCCGCCGCCTTCTACGCCGGGCTGCTCACCCATGACCCGGGGATGTATCCCAAGCGGCTGCTGCTGGCGGACGCGCGGCGGCGCGGGGTGCCGGTGCTGCCGCTGGATGTGAACGCGTCGGCGGCCACTCATAGAATCGAACTGGTGTCTGATAGCGGTGGGGTTGGAGGCGGGATGGGAGAGGACAGGGTCCCGGTATGGGGGCTGCGGCTCGCGCTCCGCGACGTCCACGGCATCAGCGAGGCGGAGACCGCGCGGATCGAGGCGGCGCAGCCGTACTCCTCGCTGCTGGACTTCTGGCAGCGGGCCAGGCCCAGCCGTCCGGTGGCCGAACGGCTGGCGCAGGTCGGGGCGTTGGACCGGTTCGGCGCCAACAGGCGTGATCTGCTGCTGCATCTGTCCGAGCTGCACGGCGCGCAGCGCAGGACGGGCGCCGGCCACGGCGACCAACTCCCGCTCGGGGGCGGGCAGCGGACCGCGCCCGCCGGCCTGCCCGACCTGGGCGACGCCGAACGGCTCAGCGCCGAGCTGGGCGTCCTCGGCATGGACGCGTCCCGCCATCTGATGGGGGACCACCACGCGTTCCTGAAGGAGCTGGGGGTGATGTCCGCCAAGCGGCTGCGGGCGGCGCCGCACGGCAGCACCGTCCTGGTCGCGGGCGCCAAGGTGGCCACCCAGACCCCGCCGATCAGGTCGGGCAAGCGGGTCATCTTCACGACGCTCGACGACGGTACGGGCCTGGTCGACCTCGCCTTCTTCGACGACAGCCACGAGGCGTGCGCGCACACCGTCTTCCACTCCTGGCTGCTGCTGGTACGCGGGGTGGTGCAGCGCAGGGGGCCGCGCAGCCTCAGCGTGGTGGGCGCCGCCGCGTGGAATCTGGCGGAACTGGTGGAGCTGCGGGAGCGAGGCGGCCTCGACGCGGTGGCGGCGGCCCTCAACGAGCCCGCCGAGCAGCCTGTCGCGGCCGACGGGTCCGCCGACAACGGCCGGCGCATCCAACTGCCCACCGGGTACGAGATGAACCCGTGGGCCGACCTCCGTCCTGCGGGCGAGGGCGTGCCGACCGGCCAGAAGCTGCGCAAGCTGTGGCATTCGAGCCCGGGGAGCGCCGGATGATCCTCTGTGTACGGTTCCACCACTCGCACGCGCAGTCCCACGATGACGACGGCGACGCCGTTGACGCCGTCGACGTGACCCCGCTGCTCGGGCTGATCGAGGACATCAGCCCGGTCGTCCAGGCGCTGCCGCCGGACTCCGCGCTCGTCGATGTGCGCGGCGCCCAGCGGTACTTCGGGCAGGACGCGGCCGGGATCGCCGCCGTGCTGCGGGTACGGGCACTCGCGCACGCCGGGGCGGGCTGCACGATCGGGGTGGCCGGCACCCCGATGCTGGCCAGGATGGCCGCGCGGGAAGCCGGGCGGGGAACGACGCTCGTGGTGCCGGACGACGAGCGCGCCGTCCAGCGGTTCCTGGCGCCCCGGCCGGTCGCCGCGCTGCCCGGGATCGGTACGGCGACGGCGCGGGCGCTGGGCTCGTACGGCATCGACACCGTGGGGAAGGCGGCGGCCGTACCGCTGTCGACCCTGCAACGGGTCATCGGGACGCGGCGGGGCCGCGAGGTGTACGAGAAGGCGCACGGCGTGGACGGCGCGCCGGTCGTGCCGAACGCGGCCTCCCGCTCGCTCGCCGCCGAACGGTCCTTCCCCCGCGACGAGTTGGACCAGGAGCGGCACCGGCGCGCGCTGCTCTCGATCACCGAGGAGCTGGGCGTGCGGATGCGCGGTTCCGGTCAGGTGTGCCGGTCGCTCACACTCACCGTGCGCTACGCCGACCGCTCCACCACCGTCCGCACCCGCGCGCTGCGCGAACCGACCGCCCACTCGGGGGCGCTCACCGCCGCCGCGTACCGGATCCATGAGTCGCTCGGGCTGCAACGGGCCCGGGTGCGGGCGCTCTCGGTGCGGGCCGAGGACCTGCTCCCCGCCGAACGGGCCACCCGGCAGCTGACGTTCGACCCGGTGGACGACCGGGCGCGCCGGATCGAGGAGGTCGCCGACCTCGTACGCGCCAAGTTCGGCCCGCAGACGCTGTTCCCGGGCTCGCTGGCCGCGTGAGCCCGGCAGCCGCCCGGTCAGCGGGGGGCGGTGAACGCGCGGCGGGCGTACGCGACGAACTCCCGTACGGCGGGGGTCTGGGTGTCCCGCCAGACCAGCGAGAGCAGAGCCGGGGCCTGGGCATCCTCGATGATGTGGCCGCCGAGCCGGTCGCCGTAGCGCGCGGCCATCGACTCGCTGAGGACGGCGACGCCGAGCCCGCGGGCGGCCAGCTCGGCGATGGCGTCGGAGGCGCTGGCCTGGAGCGTGATCACCGGGTGGAGGTCCTGGGCGGCGCAGGCCCGGTCGAAGACCGTGCGCAGTCCGGTACCCGGCGGCATGCACACGATCGGGTGGGCGCACACGTCACGCAGGGTGATCCGCTTCGGTTCCGTCAGCGGATGTCCGGCCGGAACCGCGACGACGAGCCGTTCGCTGACGATCGTCAGTGACTCAAGCCCCTCGGGGGCGGGGGCCGCGGTGCCGACGAGAGCCAATTCGATGCTGCCGGCGCGCACTTCCTCGGCCAGCCGCTCGGAGTTGTCCTCCAGGAGGGAGATCTCCACCCCGGGATGCGTCCGGTGGAAGGCGGCGAGGGCTTCGAACAGCGGGGTGAGCGTGCAGCCGATGACCATTCCGACGGTGAGCCTGCCCCGGATCAGATCGGTCACCTCGCCCACCGCCTGACCGACAGCGCCCGCGGCGGCGAGCGCGGCCCGCGCCGGTCCGAGCGCGGCCTTCCCCGCGACGGTGAGGACCGTCGTGCGCGCCGACCGGTCGAACAGCTCGGCGCCCAGCTCCCGTTCCAGCTGGCGGATCTGGGCGCTGACACCGGACTGGCTGATGTGCACCCGCTCGGCGGCCCGGGTGAAGTTCCGCTCCTCGGCGACCGCGACGAAGTATTCGAGCTGCCTCAAGTCCATGAGTGTTGATTCTAGCTTCCAGCAGGACCATCTGTTGGACTTCTGGTGCGGGGGTGACCAGGCTGGGAATCACCGAAGCCCCTGGCGTGAGGAGAAAGTCATGACGGAGTACGAGAAGGCCATGCGCCCCGAGGACATCACCCGGCTGTTCGTCGAACGGTCCAACGCGGGCGACGCCGCCGGGGTCGCCGAACTCTACGAACCGGATGCGGTGCTGGCGTACCCGCCCGGCGGGCGGACGGTCGGCCGGGAGGCGATCCGCGCGCTGTGGGAGAAGGTGCTGGCGGGCCGGCCGCACTTCGAGCAGGAGGAACCGCTGCCGACCCTGCTGAGCGGTGACATCGCGCTCACCTCGACACCGCCCAAGGACGGGTCGGGAGCCCGTGCGCAGGTCGTCAGGCGCCAGCCGGACGGAAGCTGGCTGCGGCTGCTGGACCAGCCCGAGTTCACCCCTCCCGCCGGCTGATCGCCCTCGGGTCTTCCCCGGGCGCGCGCCAGTTCGATGCCCGATCCCGGCAGGTGTTGCTGCCGGGATCGCGGGACGCGGGAGATTACCGTGCTGTCGTCGCAGTTTTTACCGACGCGTAACTTCCCCCCGCTTTCTACTGGCACGTAACTTGGCATGAACACAGCCATCCTTGTGGTCCGGGCCATATGGCTGCCAGTCATCGCCATTCCCTTGAGCCGCAAGGAGACCGCCCGATGCTGCCCTGGAAACGCGCACTCGGACCACTGGCCGCGCTGCTGCTCGCAGCCACCGCCACCCTGACCGCCGCCCCGGCCGCTTCCGCCGCCCCGCTCGCCGCCTCGGCGCCGAGCAGCGGCTGGAACAACTACTCCTGCAAACCGTCCGCGGCCCACCCGCGTCCGGTCGTCCTCGTCCACGGCACCTTCGGCAACGGCGTCGACAACTGGCTCGCCCTCGCCCCGTACCTGGTGAACCGCGGCTACTGCGTCTTCTCCCTCGACTACGGCCAACTCCCGGGCGTGCCGCTCATCTACGGCATCGGCCCCATCGACGCGTCGGCGGGTCAGCTCGCCACCTTCGTCGACAAGGTGCTCGCCGCCACCGGGGCGCCCAAGGCCGATCTGGTCGGCCACTCGCAGGGCGGCATGATGCCGCGCTACTACCTCAAGTTCCTCGGCGGCGCCGCGAAGACGAACGCCATGATCGGCATCGCCCCCGACAACCACGGCACCACGCTGAACGGCCTCACCGCGCTGCTGCCGTACTTCCCCGGCGCCAAGGACCTGCTGACCATGGCGACCCCGGGCCTCGCCGACCAGGTGGCGGGCTCACCCTTCCTCACCAAGCTCAACGCGGGCGGTGACACCCAGCCGGGTGTGCACTACACGGTGATCGCCACCCGCTACGACGAGGTCGTCACGCCGTACCGCAGCCAGTTCCTGACCGGACCCGACGTGCGCAACGTGCTGCTCCAGGACCTGTGCCCGGTCGACCTCTCGGAGCATGTGGCGATCGGTACGGTCGACCGGATCGCGTACCACGAGGTGGCCAACGCCCTGGATCCCGCCCACGCCACCCCGACCACCTGCGCCTCGGTCGTCGGCTGACCCGACGACCGGCTGACGCCACAACCGTCCGGATGGCAGGGTGGGGAAATGGCGGAGCTCTGGGACCCCGCGGCGGCCGGAGTTCTCCGGCTGCCGTCCGGGCGGCTGGTACGGGGACGGGGGTTGCGGCGGGCGATGCCCGCCGGGGCCGTCCCGGCGTTCGGCGTCTATCTGTTGGGCAAGCCGCCGCCCGAAGTCCCCTGGGAGAGCCGGTGGTTGCGCTGGCCCGACTTCCGGTTGCCCGCCGACCGGGAGCGGGCCGCCGCGCTGTTCGCCGACGTGTGGGAGCGCGCGGGGAGTGAGCGCGTCGAGGTCGCCTGCGGCGGCGGACGGGGCAGGACCGGCACGGCGCTGGCCTGCCTCGCCGTCATCGACGGCGTCCCCGCGGACCGGGCCGTGGCGTACGTGCGGCGGCATTACGAAGCGCGCGCCGTGGAGACGCCGTGGCAACGGCGTTACGTCGCGCGCTTCGGTCAGCCGTCCTGGCCGTCCTAGCCGTCAGCGGCTGTGCCGGCCGCCGGTGGAGACCGCCTTGCGCCGGGTCGTACCGAACATGATGGCCGCGCCGAGCGCGAGCGCCGCCGCCCCGCCGATCGTGTAGATCGGGGTGTTGCTGTCGCTTCCCGTCTCCGCCAGATTGTCCTGCGAGGCGGTCGGCTGTGCGACCACCGCGTCGGCGTTGGTGACGACGGGGTCGTTGCCCTCTTCGCCCGCGTACTCGTCGCCCTCGTCCGCCGGCTCGGCCGCCGCCGGAGCGGCGGGATGGGTCGCGCCGCCCTCGTGGCCGGTGTGGTCGACGGACGACTTGTCGGCGCCGTCGGCGACCTGCTCGTTCGTGGGGGCCGAGGCGGTCGGCGCCGCACCGGCCGGGGCGCCGTTGTCCTGGCCGAAGACCACGTCCGAGCAGGTGTAGAACGCCTCGGGGCTGTCGGAGCGCTGCCAGATCGAATAGATCAGGTGGCGGCCCGACTTGTTGGGGACGATGCCGTCGAAGACGTAGTCACCGTTGACCAGCTTCGGGTCGGTGACCTTCAGGAAGGGCGTGTCCTCCAGGTCCGACCACTTCAGCGGCTCGGCGGGGTCGTAGCCGTCCTTGGTGATGTACAGCTCGAAGGAACCCCTGTGCGGGGCGGTCGCCTTGTAACGGAACGTCCGGTTACCCGCGTTGAGCTTCGTGGACGGCCAGTCGGCGCGGGCCAGGTCGAGCCCCTTGTACTTGTCCCTGCCCGCGCTGCACAGCTTGCCGTCGGGTATCACCTGACGGCTGTTCCCCGCGGCGTCGGGGAGGTTGACCTCGTTCCAGTCGTAGAACGGCTGGGTGCCGCCGGCCGCGACAGCGGCCTTGCAGGCGGCGGACTGCGGCTGCTCGGGCCCCTCGGCGTAGCAGGCGGCGACGCGGCTGACCGGGTCCGTCATCGACCCGTGGGCGACGGCGGGTACCGAGGTCAGACCGACCACGGCGAGCGGGACGAAGCCCAGGACGACTACCCCGGCAGCCTTGCGACGAGCGGTCATGTACGGGTTCTCCTTCGGGGCGGTGCAGAGCCAAGAGAGCGGGGCGGGATTCGTGCCGACGGCGTGACCTCCCGTGTCGGGCGCCACCGGATCCGAACCCGCCCCGGCGATCAGCAAGTTATCCGCTCCAAACCTCGAAATCCCCCGCCAGGAGGGGCCGGTGCCCATCCTTATGCTCCGCTTAAGGAACCACTAAGGACCGGCACAGGCCGGTGCCCGTCCGGGGCCGGGATCGCGGGGGACGGGCGTTGTCAGTGGGGGATGCCAGGATCGGATCATGACCTCGATCGACTGGAACGCCGAAGCCGGCACCTTCGACCAGGAGCCCGACCACGGGCTGCTGGACCCCGCCGTGCGGGCCGCCTGGGACGGGCGGCTCGGGGGGTGGCTGCCCCGGGAGCCGGCCGATGTGCTCGATCTCGGGTGCGGCACGGGCAGCCTGGCGCTGCTCGCCGCCGAGCGGGGGCATCGGATCACCGGGGTCGATCTCTCGCCCCGGATGGTGGAGCTGGCGCGCCGCAAGCTGGCGGGGACGGGCGCCGATGTGCTGGTCGGCGATGTCCAGGCGCCGCCGGTGGCGGGGCGCACCTTCGACGTGGTGCTGGCCCGGCACGTGCTGTGGGTGGTGGACGACCCCGAGGCGGTCCTGCGGCAGTGGGTCTCGCTGCTGCGGCCCGGTGGCAGGCTGGTGCTGGTCGAGGGGGTCTGGGCGGGGACGGGGCTGCCCGCGACCCGGGTCGTCCGCGCGCTCGGTCCGCTCGCCGAGCGCGTCCATCACGAGCCGCTGTCGGACGACCCGGCGCTCTGGGGCCGGGCCGTGGACGACGAGCGGTACGCGGTGGTCGCGCGCACCGCCGCCACGCCGCGCCACCGCGAAGTGGTCGACGTCCATCTGATCCTGCGCCGGGGCGACGAGGTGCTGCTCGCCCGCCGCGCCGGCACCGGTTACGCCGACGGGCTGCTCAACGGGCCTTCGGGGCATGTGGAGGACGGTGAGGACGTCCGTACGGCCATGATCCGCGAGGCGGCCGAGGAGATCGGCGTCGAACCGGACCCGGAGGATGTGCGGGTCGCCCTGGTCATGCAGCATCGCGGCCCCGGCGGCAATCCCCGGATCGGCTGGTTCTTCGAGGTCGCCTACGGCAAGGGCGGCGAGCCGTACAACCGCGAGCCGGACAAGTGCTCGGGGCTCTCCTGGCACCCGCTGGACGACCTGCCGGACGACATGGTTGCCTACTGCCGGGCCGCCCTCGACGCCTACCGCGCGGGCGAGCGGTTCCTCGTCCACTGGCACGAGGACGACGACCCCGTCGCGTACCGGCCCGAGGGAGCGCGCCGGGCGGTGCACCTTCCGCCCAGCGGGCCGTGGGGGACAATCGCCGGGTGACCCTGAAGATCGTGATCGACCCGGCAGCCACCCCCGCGCCGTACGAGCAGCTGCGTACGCAGATCTCGGCGCAGGCCCGCAAAGGCACCCTGCCGGTCGGCTACAAGCTGCCGACCGTGCGGGGACTCGCCGAGGAGCTGGGCCTCGCCGCCAACACCGTCGCCAAGGCGTACCGGGCCCTGGAGAGCGACGGGGTGATCGAGACCCGTGGCCGCAACGGCACCTTCGTCGCCGCGGCGGGCGACGCCGCCGAGCGTGGGACGGCCGCCGCCGCGCAGGCGTACGCGGACCGGGCCCTGCGCCTCGGGCTCAGCAAGGCGGCGGCGCTGGCGGCCGTCGAGGACGCCCTGCGGGCCGCCTACGCCAACAAGCCGTAGACGTACACGTAGCCGCGTCGCGCGCCCTCAGAGGTACAGGCCCGCCTCGCCCGGCTGCCGCGCCGGGACCGACGCCGGGCCGTGGCCGCGCCGCAGCGCGTACAGCTCGGCAAGCGTCGCGCCCTCGCGGCCCACCGTGCCGTCCCAGTCGCCCTCGTCGCGGCCCAGCCACGCCATCGACTCCGCGCGGGTCAGCGACCCCACCTCGATCCTGGCCAGACAGCGCCCCGGCCTGACCACCGCCGGGTGCAGCCGCTCCAGGTCCTCGTTGGTCGTCACCCCCACCAGCACGTTCCGGCCCTGGCCGAGCAGCCCGTCGGTCAGGTTCAGCAGCCGCGACAGCGCCTGGCCGGCCGTGTGCTTGGCCTCGCCGCGGATCAGTTCGTCGCAGTCCTCCAGGAGCAGCAGCCGCCAGCGGCCCTTCGCCGAGCCGTCGTCCTCGCCGATCGCGATGTCCATCAGATAGCCGACGTCGTTGAACAGCCGCTCGGGGTCCAGCACGCAGTCCACCTGGCACCAGTCGCGCCAGGAGCGGGCCAGGGTGCGCAGCGCCGAGGTCTTGCCGGTGCCCGGCGGGCCGTGCAGCAGGAGCAGCCGTCCGGCGATGTCGTCGGGCGTGACCTTCATCAGCTGATCCAGCGCGTCGGCCACCGGCGCCGTGTAGTTGGCCCGCACGTCGTCCCACGTGCCGGCGGCGATCTGGCGGGTGGTGCGGTACGGGCCGCGCCGCGGCGACACGTACCAGAACCCCATGGTCACGTTCTCGGGCTGGGGCTCCGGTTCGTCCCGGGCGCCCTCGGTCGTCCGGCCGTGGATCTGCTCGGCGAGTTCGGCGCTGACCGCCGTCACCGTCACGTCGGCGCCGTGGTTCCAGCGGGAGACCAGCAGCGTCCAGCCGTTGCCCTCGGAGAGCGTCGCGCTGCGGTCGTCGTCGCGCGCCGAGCGCAGCACGGTGGCGCCGGGCGGCAGCAGCGGGACCCCCGGCTTGACCCGGTCGATGGTGGAACTGTGCGAGAACGGCTGCTCGCCCGTCGCGAAGCGGCCGAGGAACAGCGCGTCGACGACATCCGAAGGGGAGTCGCTGTCGTCGACGGTGAGCCGGATCGGCAGTGCGTCCTGTGGCTTGGCAGACATGACGCACATGATCCGGCACCGGGGCGGCCGGTGCACGGCCTTTTGTCCCGCGACCGGGGCGGCGGCCACGGCGGCGATCTGTCCAACTCGCCCTGAAATCGGCAGGATAGGGTGATCTTCGCGGCAACTCGTATGGGTGTGCTTAATGCTGCAGGCGGGATACACGAGTGTCGGGTGGGAGCGATAGGGTTAACCTGCCCGGGTCGGGTGCCCTCGTACGGGTGGGGAGTGACATGGAACAGATAACAGTGCACAGCAGGGCGCGAGTCCCTGCGATCACATGCGGGAGCAGCGCGACGAGTTCGCGCCTCGACCGCCATCTCTCGGTGCTCGGCGGCCCTGCCGTCCCACAGCGTGAGACGGCGGAAGCGACGCTTCTGATGCGTGAGCTGACCTCGCGTTCGAGCGACGAGACGGAGGCCCGCAGCAAGAGCAAGAGCGCGCGTGTCTCGCTCTTCGCGCCCCTGCGGCGTCTGCGCCGCTCGCTGTTCGGCAGCCGCCGCTGACTCCACTCCCGACCCCACGGCGATCCACAACCCGCTCGGGCGAGTACGCCGTCCGACGCAGTGCCGCGCTCATTTCACCCGTTCTCCCCGACGGTCCGCGGCAGTGCGTCGGTGTCAAGTCCCCCTAGATCGGGGCGAATCAGATCAGGGCGAACTGCCCTTCCGGCCCTTCCTCGTGATGATCGAAGACCGAGGCGGGACGCCGCGCTGCCGAGGGCACCGGCAGAATCCCGGCGGCCGTCAGCTCGTCCCGGCCGATCCCGGGTCCCTTCCGCACCTTCTCCCGCAATTCCCGCGCCGGTGCGCGCAGTTCGGCGAGCAGCGTCAGAATCGTGATCAACTCCAGCAGCTCGGACGTCCATTCGGGCAGCCAGCCGGCCGGCCGGATCGCCGCCAGCCCCTCGATCCCGTCCTCCGGCACGGCCGTACGCCGCTCGAACCACAGCTCAAGCACCCGCACCCCGCCCACCGTGAAGTCCCAGGCCCCTGCGGACACGGGAGAGATACGCCCCTCCCCGACGAGCAGCGTCTGCCCGTCCGGTTCGAATCCCAGCGTCTCGGCCCTGCCGGTGACGGCGGCACGCACATAGGGCCGGCGGCCGCCCGGCAGCCGGGGACGCTCGCCGCCGTGCGCCCCGCGCAACTGCGCGCGCGTCATCCGCTCGCCGAGGCCGACCCCCGCCGCCCACAGCTCAGGATCGCCCGTCAGCGGCACCACACACCCGCCGGGCGACGGCTCGGCCACGGCGAGGGCCCAGGCCAGCACCTGCTCGGCGGTGACATCGAGGCCGTACCGGTCCGTCAGCAACTCCCGCAGCCCCGGGGCGAGATTGGGCTCCACGCCCCCCGGGCGGCGGTAGAGGGGCCGGATCCTGCCCGGCCGCCCCGCCGGCGAACGGCCGTCCGGGAGCAGGGCGCCCACCAGCAGCGCGGGACCCGCCGCCCCCGGTACGTACCCCTGCTCGACGGCGAAGAGCTGCCGGTCGTCGGCGACCCGCCACAGCTCGGGACGCGCAGCGTCGATCAGCCGGTGGTCGGGGATCAGCCACTGCTCGTCGAACGGGCCGTGGGTGACCCGCAGCGGCTCGGGGCAGGGGCCCGACTCGCGGGCGAGGCGCGCCGTCGAGGTCGGGCGGCCCGGCAGCGCGGCGACCGCGCTGAGCGGCGTACGGGCCCTGGTCGGTACGAACAGTTCCTCGCGCTCGGCGCCTTCGGCCCGTATCAGCCGGTCCCAGCGGGCGATCAGCGAAGCGCGGTCCTGCGCCATGACCCAGGATCTGCCGAGCCGCAGCGGGGCCGCCGACCACGGCATCAGATCGCTCAGCGGCGGGGCGGTCGGCGAGGGCGTCGGCGGGGCCGTCATCCGGGCAAACCCTCCTTGTCGGCCACAGGTTCTGTGTGCGAAAGCCTAACGACCGGGTCCGTCAGTCCGCCTCGACGGTGACCGAGAAGGCGAACCGGTCGCCCCGGTAGTGGATCCGCGCCACATCCACCACCCGGCCGTCCTGGTCGTAGGTCACCCCCGTGTAGTGCAGGATCGGGCTGAGCAGCGGCACCTTCAGCAGCTCGGCGGTGGCCGGGTCGGCGAGCCTCGCCTCGACGGTGTCGGTGACCCGGCTGATCCGTACCCCGAGCGCGTCGCGCAGTACCTTCGTCATCGGCCAGCGCTCCAGATCGGCGATGTCGAGCCCGGCCGCGACGTCGGGACGGACCGCGTTGCGCGCCCAGTTGACCGGCTCGCCGCTCTCGCTGTCGCAGCGCAGCCGGGTGTACGACATGATCTCGTCGAGACCGGGGAAGTGCTCGGCGAGTTCGCCGGGCACCGGCGCCGGACCGTGGGCGAGGACCGTGGTGCGCTCCCCGGACTGCTGCGCCACGATCGCGTCGATCGACCCGAGCAGCCGGCGCGGAGCGCCGCGCCGGGCGCCGGGCTCGATGAAGGTGCCGCGCCGCCGGTGCCTGCTGATCAGCCCCTCGGTCTCCAGCTCCTTCAGGGCCTGCCGCATGGTCAGCACGCTGACCCCGTAGTGGGCCGCCAGCCGTTCCTCGGTGGGCAGCCGCAGGGGGTCCTGCGGGCGGCGGCCCAGGATCGAGGCGCGCAGCGACTGCGACACCTGGTACCACAGCGGCAGCTTGCGGTTCAGGGCCAGCGAGTCGGGGGCGAAGTCGGACACCGGCAGCTCCGTAAGCTCCGTAACGAGGTCAGGGCCTGAAGTGGCGTTGCAGACCCTGCCACACGTCGTCGTAGCCCTGTTGCAGGTGTCCGGCGTTCGCCGCCTGCTCGGTGACCGTCACCGGCCAGCGGGTCTCGAACATGAAGGCGAGCCCGTCGTCGATCTTCTGCGGCCGCAGCTCGGCCGCGCTCGCCCGCTCGAACGTCTCCCGGTCGGGGCCGTGCGCGGACATCATGTTGTGCAGCGAGCCGCCGCCCGGCACGAAGCCCTCCGCCTTGGCGTCGTAGGCGCCCTCGATGAGCCCCATGTACTCGCTCATCACGTTGCGGTGGAAGTACGGGGGCCGGAAGGTGTCCTCGCCGACCAGCCAGCGCGGCGCGAAGACCACGAAGTCGACGCCCGCGAGCCCCGGGGTGTCCGAGGGCGAGGTGAGGACCGTGAAGATCGACGGGTCCGGGTGGTCGTAGCTGATGGAGCCGAGGACGTTGAAGCGGCGCAGGTCGTAGACGTACGGCACATGGTTGCCGTGCCAGGCCACGACGTCCAGCGGTGAGTGGTCGTAGGTGGCGGACCAGAGGTTCCCGCAGAACTTGCTGATCACCTCGACCGGCCGTTCGACGTCCTCGTAGGCGGCGACCGGGGCGAGGAAGTCCCGCGCGTTCGCGAGGCCGTTGGCGCCGATCGGGCCGAGGTCGGGGAGCGCGAACGGACGGCCGTAGTTCTCGCACACATAGCCGCGGGCGCTCTCGTCCAGCAGCTCCACCCGGAAGCGGACCCCGCGCGGGACCAGCGCGATCTGCCCCGGCCGGGCGGCGAGCAGGCCGAGTTCGGTACGGAGCAGCAGGCCGCCGCGCTCGGGGACGATCAGCAGTTCGCCGTCTGCGTCGCTGAACACCCGGTCGGTCATGGGGGCGTTGGCGTGGTAGAGGTGCACGGCCATGCCGGTGCGCTGCGCCGCGTCGCCGTTGCCGCCCAGGGTCCACAGGCCGGCCAGGAAGTCGGTGCCGGGGGCCGGTTCGGGGAGCGGGTTCCAGCGCAGCCGGTTCGGGTCGGCCGCCCTGCCCGTGAACGGCGCGCCCGCGAGGGCGCCGCCCGGCACCCGGACGAACGGCGGATGCGCCGCCGAAGGGCGGATGCGGTACAGCCACGAGCGGCGGTTGTGGGCGCGCGGCTCGGTGAAGGCGCTGCCGCTGAGCTGTTCCGCGTACAGCCCGAGCGGCGCGCGCTGCGGCGCGTTGCGGCCGTGCGGCAGGGCGCCCGGCACCGCCTCGGAGCTGTGTTCGTTGCCGAAGCCCGCGGAGTGGTCGAGCTCCGCTGCGGTCTTCCTGGCCTGTTCGATGCCGGTCATCATGCGCTCCCGTGCTGGGGATCCCCCGGAGTCTTCTGAATCCTATGGTCCACCGTAGGATTGCGACAGAGGGGCGTCAACGGTGCCGCGCGGGGACCCGTCGCCGATCCGGACCGGTCGCGCTTCGTCTACGACTCATGACTGTCAGGCGTCCACCGAACTTGCCGTATTGCTGTCGTGTTGTGGTAATTCCCGTGACAGGGGCGTTCCGCCTTGTCCCGTGGTGCCCTTTGGTATGGGGGACTACCTCTTCTTAACGGGCGGAACCCTCATGACTCGCGCCATCTCACTCAACAGCGTCAGCAAGGTGTACGGACGCACGGCACGCGCCGTCGACCGCTTCTCGCTCGACATCACGCCGGGGGAGTTCGTCGTACTCCTCGGTCCTTCCGGCTGCGGCAAGTCCACCGTCCTGCGCATGATCGCCGGGCTTGAGGACATCACCGAGGGGGAACTCCTCCTCGACGGTGAGTACTCGAACCTGGTGCCGCCCCGCGAACGCGGCATGGCCATGGTCTTCCAGAACTTCGCGCTCTACCCGAGCATGACTAACCGCGAGAACATCGGCTTCCCGCTGCGGCTGGAGAACCCGCACCTGGACAGCACCGAACGGGTCGAGGCGACCGCCCGGATGCTGGGCATCGAGAGCGTCCTCGACCGCTACCCGAGCCAGCTGTCCGGTGGTGAGCGGCAGCGGGTCGCGATGGGCAGGGCCATCTCCCGCCATCCGTCGGTCTTCCTGATGGACGAGCCGCTGTCCAACCTCGACGCGAAGCTGCGCAACCACCTGCGCGCCGAGATCGCCCAGCTCACCGGTGAACTGGGCGTCACCACGGTCTATGTGACGCATGATCAGGCGGAGGCGATGTCGCTCGGCGACCGGGTCGCCGTGATGCGCGGCGGGGTGCTGCAACAGGTCAGCCCGCCGCGCGAGGTGTACGCCCTGCCGGAGAACGTGTTCGTTGCCGCCTTCATCGGCACGCCGCGGATCAATCTGCTCCAGGCCGTCGTGTACGCGCCGCTGGACGGCCGGATGTCGATCAACCTCGGCAAGCAGCGGCTGCCGCTGCCCGAACCCCTCAGCCAGGAGCACCAGTTGCTCCGTATCCAGCAGGGCAGGGAGGTCATCGTGGGGCTGCGGTCCGAGGCGGTGCGGATCGCGCCGCCGAGCCAGGCGCGGCCCGGCGAGGTGGCGCTCAGCGGCCTGGTCGAGCACATGGAGTACCAGGGGCACGAGGCGCTGGTCCATCTCAACACCGGGTCCAAGGCGGCCGTCGTCACCGATCTCGAATCGCCGAGGCCGCGCACGGCGCCGCGCCGCCGTAAGAGCGGCGGCGGAGCGGGCGTGCTGGAGCGGCTCAAGGAGCGCGCCGCGGGCGCGGTCGCCCATGTCAGCGGCGGTTCCGTGGGGGTGCTCGACGAGCCGGAGCGGCGGCAGGAGGGTCCCGTGAGCTACACGGAGCGGCCCGCCATCGCCGCCGCCGACCTGGTCGTGCGGACCGGGCCCGACATGTGGCTGCGGCCCGGCGCCCAGGTGCCGCTCCTGGTCGATCTGGCGCATCTGTACGTCTTCGACAACTACGGCCGGCGGATCTGCCCGGCGCCGCGCGACCTGCCGGGGCTCGACGGGTGACCCGCACCGGGCCTGGGGTCTGTCGTGTGGATCGTGCCGGGCTCGCGGGCGCTGGCACCGCGCCTCGCGGCGTTGTCGTCGGTCGACGACGCTCCGCGTCGCCTCCCTCCTCCGCCTTGCGATCCACGGCACCAGCGCCCGCTCCCTGACCCGGCCTGATCCACACGACAGACCCCCGGCGGGTGGGCGCACCGGCCGCCACCCTGGCGCCGTAAAACTAACACCGCTAGTTTGGGTCTGACACATCCGGACTCGGAAGGACTGGCGATGAAGGCACACGACGGGATGTACATCCGGGGGGAGTGGCGGCCGGCCGCCGGTACCGGGACGATCGCCGTCGTCAACCCGGCGGACGAGCAGATCATCGCGGAGGTCCCCGCCGGTACGGCGCAGGACGTGGACGCCGCCGTACGCGCCGCGCGCGACGCCTTCCCCGGCTGGGCCGCCACCCCGCCCGCCGAGCGCGCCGCGCGGATCGCCGCGCTGCGCGACGCCATGGTGGCCCGCAAGGACGAGATCGCGGAGACCGTCACCGCCGAACTGGGCACCCCCATCGGTCTCTCGCAGGTCGTCCACGCCAACCTGCCGATCTCCGTGGCCGGTTCGTTCGCGGAGCTGGCCGGCACGTACGCCTTCGAGGAGAAGGCGGGCAACTCGACCGTGCTGCTGGAGCCGGTGGGCGTGGTCGGCGCCATCACCCCCTGGAACTACCCGCTGCACCAGATCGTGGCGAAGGTCGCGCCCGCCCTCGCCGCGGGCTGCACGGTGGTGCTCAAGCCCGCCGAGGACACCCCGCTCGTGGCGCAGTTGTTCGCCGAGTGCGTCCACGAGGCGGGGCTGCCCGCCGGGGTCTTCAACCTCGTCACCGGCCTCGGCGCGGTCGCGGGACAGGCGCTCGCCGCGCACGAGGGCGTCGACCTGGTCTCCTTCACCGGGTCCACGGCGGTCGGCAGGCAGATCGGCGCGACGGCGGGCGCGGCGGTCAAGCGGGTCGCGCTGGAGCTGGGCGGCAAGTCGGCCAACGTGATCCTGCCGAGCGCCGACCTCGCCAAGGCCGTCAAGGTCGGCGTCGCCAACGTCATGTCCAACTCCGGCCAGACCTGCAGCGCGTGGACCCGGATGCTGGTCCACACCGACCAGTACGACGAGGCGGTCGAGCTGGCACGCGCTGCGGTCGCCAAGTACGCGGCGGGCGACCCGCACGACCCGGCCAGCCGGCTCGGTCCCGTTGTCAGCGCCAAGCAGCGCGAGCGGGTGCGCGGTTACATCGACCAGGGCGTCGCGGCGGGCGCCAGGCTCGTCGCGGGCGGCTCCGAAGCGCCCCATCCGGCCGGCTACTACGTCGCGCCGACCCTCTTCGCCGACGTCACTCCGGAGATGACCATCGCGCAGGAGGAGATCTTCGGCCCCGTCATCTCGATGCTCCGCTACGCGGACGAGGACGACGCCCTGCGGATCGCCAACGGCACCGTCTACGGCCTCGCGGGCGCCGTCTGGGCCGGTGACGAGGCGGAGGCCGTGGCCTTCGCCCGGCGGATGGAGACGGGCCAGGTCGACATCAACGGCGGCCGGTTCAACCCGCTCGCCCCGTTCGGCGGTTACAAGCAGTCGGGTGTCGGCCGCGAGCTGGGCACGCACGGCCTCGCCGAGTACCTCCAGACCAAGTCCCTCCAGTTCTGAGCCGGGAGAAGCATCCGTGACACGCGCCGCCGTCCTGTCCGCAGTCGGAGCCCCGCTGGAGATCCGCGACATCGAACTCCCCGAGCCGGGACCCGGCCGGGTCCGCATCCGGCTCGCCGCCGCGGGCGTCTGCCACTCCGACCTGTCCCTGTCCAACGGCACCATGCGGGTGCCGGTGCCCGCCGTGCTCGGCCATGAGGGCGCCGGTACGGTCGTCTCCGTCGGCGAAGGCGTCAGCCATGTCGCCCCCGGCGACCGGGTCGTCCTCAACTGGGCCCCGTCCTGCGGCGTTTGCCACGCCTGCGAGCTGGGCGAGGTGTGGCTCTGCGCTAAGGCGCTGGCGGGCGCGGCCGATGTGCACGCCCGCACCGCCGACGGCACCGAACTGCACCCCGGGCTGAACGTCGCCGCCTTCGCCGAGGAGACCGTCGTCGCGGCCAACTGCGTACTGCCGCTGCCCGACGGTGTGCCGCTCACCGACGCCGCGCTGCTCGGCTGCGCCGTGCTCACCGGCTTCGGCGCCGTCCACCACTCGGCGCGCGTGCGCGCCGGCGAGAGCGTGGTCGTCTTCGGCGTCGGCGGGGTCGGTCTCGCCGTCCTGCAGTCGGCGCGGATCGCGGGCGCCTCGACCGTCATCGCGGTGGACGTCACCCCGGAGAAGGAGGCGCTGGCGCGCGCGGCGGGCGCGACGGAGTACGTCGTCGCCTCCGGCACCACCGCCAGGGAGATCAGGAAGCTCACCGGCGGCCACGGCGCCGACGTGGCCGTCGAGTGCGTCGGCCGCGCCGTCACCATCCGCGCCGCCTGGGACTCCACCCGGCGCGGCGGCCGTACGACGGTCGTCGGCATCGGCGGCAAGGACCAGGAGGTGACGTTCAACGCCCTGGAGCTGTTCCACTGGGGCCGTACGCTCGCCGGCTGCGTCTACGGCGACAGCGACCCGGCGAAGGACCTACCGGTGCTGGCCGAGCACATCAGGGTGGGCCGCTTCGACCTGGGCATGATGGTCACCGAACGGATCGGGCTCGACGGCATCCCCGCCGCCTTCGAGGCCATGCTGGCGGGCCGGGGAGGCCGGGCCCTGGTCGTCTTCTGAGCCGGTACGGGCCCCGCCGTGGTCAGCGGGGCGCCGTGGTCAGCGGGCCGCTGCGCTCAGCGGGCCGCCGCGTGCTGCTCGTACTGCGCGGTGAGCCCGTCGACCAGCGCCCGCAGCCCCGTCTCGAACGCGCCCTCGTCCACCTGGCGCTGCCGGTCGGCGAGCAGATGGGCCTGGCCGAGGTGCGGGTAGTCGGCCGGGTCGTACGCCGTCGCGTCGTCCGGGAAGCCGCGGGCGAACGAGCCGAGGGCCGAGCCGGTGATGAAGTAGCGCATCAGCGCGCCGATGTACGTGGCCTGGGCCGGCGGCCAGCCCGCCCTGACCATCGCGCCGAAGACCGCGTCGGCCACCCGCAGCCCGGCCGGGCGCCGTCCGGGGCCGCGCGCCAGCACCGGCACGATGTGCGGGTGGTCGGTGAGGGCCGCGCGGTAGGAGAGCGCCCAGTCGTGCAGCGCGGTGCGCCAGTCGCGTCCGTCGCTCTCGTCGAACATCGACAGGTCGACCTGGGCGCTGACCGCGTCCGCCACGGCTTCGAGGATCTCGTCCTTCGTACGGAAGTGGTTGTAGAGCGAGGGGCCGCTCACCCCCAGCTCGGCGGCGAGCCTGCGGGTGGAGACCGCTTCCAGGCCCTCGGCGTCCACGAGCGCGCTCGCCGTGGCGACGATGCGGTCTCGGCTGAGCAGGGGCTTGCGCGGTCTGGCCATGGCGCACATAGTAAGGGCTGCCCTGCGTAAACTAGCAGTGCTAATTAAAGTGAAGGGGAGCAGGTACCGCTGTGAATCTGGAGCTCAGCGAGGAGCAGGAAGCCGTACGGGAGCTGGCGCGCGACTTCGTGGACCGGGAGATCGCCCCGCACGCCGCCGAGTGGGACAGGGCGGAGAGCGTCGACCGCGCGATCGTGGGCAAGCTCGGCGCGCTCGGCTTCCTCGGTCTCACCGTGCCGGAGGAGTACGGCGGTTCGGGCGGCGACCATCTCTCGTACTGCCTGGTCACCGAGGAGCTGGGGCGCGGCGACTCGTCCGTGCGCGGCATCGTCTCCGTCTCCCTCGGCCTGGTCGGCAAGACCGTGCTGGCCTGGGGGAGCGAGGAGCAGAAGCGCGCCTGGCTGCCGGGGATCACCTCCGGCGAGGCCATCGGCTGCTTCGGCCTCACCGAGCCGGGCACCGGCTCCGACGCGGGCAATCTGATCACGAAGGCCGTCAGGGACGGCGACGACTGGGTGATCAGCGGCAGCAAGATGTTCATCACCAACGGCACCTGGGCCGATGTGGTCCTGCTCTTCGCGCGGACCAACGACACCCCGGGGCACCGGGGCATCTCCGCCTTCCTCGTACCCGCCGACTCGCCCGGCCTGACCCGGCGCACCCTGCACGGCAAGCTGGGGCTGCGCGGCCAGGCCACGGCCGAGCTGGTCCTGGACGGCGTGCGGGTCCCTGCAAGCGCCCTGCTGGGTCCTGAGGGCAAGGGCTTCTCGATCGCCATGTCCGCGCTCGCCAAGGGGCGGATGGCGGTCGCGGCCGGCTGCGTCGGCATCGCGCGCGCGGCGCTGGAGGCGGCCGTCGGATACGCGGGGGAGCGCGAGCAGTTCGGCAAGTCCATCGCCCACCACCAGCTCGTCCAGGAACTGCTCAGCGACATCGCCGTGGACGTCGACGCGGCCCGGCTGCTGACCTGGCGCGTCGCCGATCTCATCGACAGAGGGGCCGAGTTCGCCACCGCGGCCTCGCAGGCGAAGCTGTTCGCGTCGGAGGCCGCGGTGCGCGCGGCGGGCAACGCGATCCAGGTGTACGGCGGTTACGGGTACATCGACGAGTACCCGGTCGGCAAACTGCTGCGTGACGCCCGGGTGATGACCCTCTACGAGGGCACCAGCCAGATCCAGAAACTCATCATCGGCCGCGCGCTCACCGGCGTCTCCGCGTTCTGAACGCGGCCCGGACGCCGTACCGGAGGCCGTACCCGGACGCCCCGCCGCCGCGCCGCTGTCCTGGCGCCGGCTGCGGGGCCGTTGAGTACCGGGTGAGTAGCAGTACGGATGTGGCGCGGGCCGCGGTTCCCGATGCTGGACCCATGACCGACACACCTGTGAAGCAGAGCAACACCGCCGCCTTCTACGGACAGGCCGTCGCCTCCTTCGGCCTCGCCCTCGCCGCCGTCACCATCGGCATCCTGCGCCTCGACGCCGACGCGTGGGTGCGCGGCTTCCTCGCCATCGGGGTGCTGTACCTGACCACGTCGGCCTTCACCCTGGCCAAGGTGGTCAGGGACCGCCAGCAGGAGGGCCAGATCGTCAGCCGGGTCGACCAGGCGAGACTGGAGAAGATCCTCGCCGAGCACGACCCGTTCCAGAAGCTCTGACCGACGCGTCCTAAGCGCTTGCTCAGCTTCGGGGTATGGTGTTCGTCCTGCCGAGTGGAAGGGGCGAGCGATGCGTACGGCGGAACAGCCGGCCGGTGACGGCGGCGACAAGCCATGGGGCGAGGTGACCCCCGAGGCGGCCAGGCGGCTGCTGGTCGCCGCCGTCGAGGCGTTCGCCGAGCGCGGCTACCACGCCACCACCACCCGTGACATCGCGGGCCGCGCGGGCATGAGCCCCGCGGCGCTCTACATCCACTACAAGACCAAGGAAGAGCTGCTCCACCGGATCAGCCGGATCGGCCACGACCGGGCCCTGGCGCTGCTCACGGCGGCCGAGACGGGCGGCGGCAGCGCGTCGGAGCGGCTCGCCGAAGCTGTCAGCGCCTTCGTGCGCTGGCACGCGGAGCGGCACACGACGGCGCGCGTCGTCCAGTACGAACTGGACGCGCTCGCCCCCGAGCACCGCGTCGAGATCGTCAAGCTGCGCCGGGAGAGCGACGCCGTGGTGCGCCGCATCCTGGCCGACGGGGTGCGGGACGGCGAGTTCGACGTACCGGACCTGACGGGCACGACACTCGCCGTGCTGTCCCTGTGTATCGACGTGGCGCGCTGGTTCAACTCGCGCGGACACCGGACGCCCGACGAGGTCGGCGCGCTCTACGCCGACCTCGTCCTGCGGATGGTCGCCGCCCCCCGGGGCGGCGACCCGGACCGGCGGCCAGGTCAGAAGTAGTAGCGGGAGACCGACTCCGCGACGCAGACCGGCTTGTCGCCGCCCTCGCGCTCGACCGTCACCTCGACCGTGACCTGCTGGGCGCCGCCGCTCGCCGGCGTGACGTCCCGCAGGACGGCGGAGGCGCGCAGCCGCGAGCCCACGGGCACGGGCGAGGGGAAACGGACCTTGTTGGTCCCGTAGTTGATGCCCATCTTCACGTTCTCGACCTGGACGATCTGCGGGACGAGCACCGGCAGCAGCGACAGCGTCAGATAGCCGTGCGCGATCGTCGTGCCGAAGGGCCCCCGCGCCGCGCGCTCCGGGTCCACATGGATCCACTGGTGGTCGCCGGTCGCGTCCGCGAACAGATCGATCCGCTTCTGGTCGATCTCCACCCAGTCGCTGTGTCCCAGCTGCTCACCGATCCCGGCGCGCAGCTCGTCGGCGGATGTGAAGACCCTCGGCTCTGCCATGTCCGGCCCCTGCTCTCTCGAACTCTCTCGAAGCGATGTCTAAGCGCTTGCTCAGCATGGCGACGGCTGCCGCGTCCTGTCAACGCGGCAGGCCCAGTAGGCTCCGAGGGGTGCCGCAGATCCCGGAGCAGATCCATGAACTCACCGTCGGCCAGCTCTCGGCGCGCAGTGGCGCCGCCGTCTCGGCCCTGCACTTCTACGAGTCCAAAGGGCTGATCACCAGCCGCAGGACGAGCGGCAACCAGCGCCGCTACGGCCGGGACGCGCTGCGCCGGGTCGCCTTCGTACGGGCCGCCCAGCGGCTCGGTATCCCGCTCGCCACCATCAGGGACGCGCTGGGGCAGCTGCCCGAGGAGCGCACCCCCACCCGTGCGGACTGGGCGCGTCTCTCCGAGGCGTGGCGCTCCGAACTGGACGAGCGCATCAAGCAGTTGGGCAGGCTGCGGGACACGCTGACCGAGTGCATCGGCTGCGGCTGCCTGTCGTTGGAGACCTGCGCGCTGTCCAACCCGGGCGATGTCTTCGGCGACCGGATGAGCGGCTCCCGGCTCTACCCCGGCCGCGCCTAGGGCCTCTTCGTACGGGCCGCCGCCACGAGGTCCGCGTTGGAGGTCGCCGGGCGGCCGTCCGGCAGCAGCAGGACGTCCTCAAGGCCGATCCGGGTGTCCAGGCCCAGCTCCAGGGCGAGCCGCAGCACCGGCCACGCGCCGCCGTCCTCACCGTGCAGCAGTAAGGGCCTGCCGTGCGCCGCGCCCAGGGCGCCCAGCAGCGAGCGCGCCGTGTCCCGCGCCGTGTCCGGGCCGGTGTCCGTGACCTCGGCGAGCACCCGCAGCACCCGCGGTCCCAGCGGCGAGCCGAGAAAGCGCCGCGCACCGTCCGTACCCGACCAGATCCCCGCCTCCACGCCGACCCCGCGCTCCAGCAACGCCGCGGCGACCTCCTCGGCGCCCGGTTCGTGCCAGTTCACCGACGCGTGGTCCGGCAGCACCGTCCAGGCGCGCACACGCGCCACACGCCGCTCCGGGTCGGTTTCCGCCCAGGCCCCCGTCGTCACCCCGACCAGGACGCCCGGCACCGCCGCCCGTACCGCCGTGACCGTCTCCGCGACCGCCCTCGCCGAGAGCGTGTCCTGTCCGCACGGCGTCTTCGGGTGGACATGCACGTCGACGGCGCCCGCCGCGACCGCGCGTGCCGCCGCCTCGGCCGCCGCACCCGGCGACATCGGCACAGCGGCGTGGTCGGCCGCGCTCCGTGGTCCGTTCAGACAGACCTGGATCATGGCCCGGGGCATGAGATGGGTCATCCGCGCGCTACGCCACCGAAGCGAGTGTCTTGTTCTGTTTGGCCCGGTCCAGCGCCTCCGTCGTGAGCACCGGCTCCGGCACGACGATGCCGCAGCTCGTGCAGACGGGTCCTGACCAGGGTTCGTGCGAGAGGTTCGGTGCCCAGGCGATGCCGCGCTGCGCGCACACCGGGCAGACCGTGCCAGGTCCTGATTCGAGCCCGGCGATCAGCCGGCGCAGCACCTCCGCCAGCGACTCGGCCGGGTGCACCGCGGGGTTGTCGCAGCGGGCCACACCGTTGCCGCCCCAGGTGAGCCGGTGCCAGTCGTCGAAGCTCCCGGGCCGCCGCAGCCCGTCGTGCTTCTCACGCTTGCGCCGCTCGGCGAAATCGACCTCGTACGCGAGCCAGACCGCCCGCGCCTCTTCCAGTTCGTCCAGCGCGGCCACCAGCCGCGCCGGGTCCGGTGCCCGGTCCTCCGGTTCTATGCCGTGCCGTGCGCACAGATGGTCCCAGGTCGCCCGGTGCCCGTAAGGGGCGAATCTTTCAAGGCACTTGCGCAGTGAGTACCGCCGCAAAGCCAGATCACACCGCGGGTCGCGCACCTGTCTCGCGAGACTCCGAAATTTGGCCATCGCCTGCCACCTCCGTCGCTGGTACTTCGGCGTTGTGGAATGGACGTACGCCTGCCCCATTCGGATCCATCAAAAAACAAAACAAGTCCGGAGGACGGACAACTCGGGTGATTCTCATCCGCAATTAATGCGTGCGAGGAGACTCCTTCGCGTGAGGGTTCGAAAAACACCATCCACGTTCACGGTAACGCCACATTTTCACCGGTAGAGCAGATAGCCCCGGCGCACGGCGCGGAACGCCGCCAGCTCGTCCTGCCAGGCGCCGACCACCTCGTCCGTGCCCGCCCCCGCGTCGATCATCGTCCGCAGCCGCGCCGAGCCCGACAGGGTGTCGATGTAGTGGTCCGCGCGCCAGGCGAAACCGCTCCACACCCGCTTCGCCGTCACCAGCAGCGCCACGCCGGTACGCACCGGGTCGAACGCAGCGCGGTCATGGACATGCAACTCCACCCCACCGATGGTCTTGCCGGTGAACTTCGAGAACGTCGGCGCGAAATACGCCTCACGGAAGTGCACACCGGGCAGTTCCTCGGCCGTGGCGGCCGCCGCCCACGCGCCGTCGACCGTCTCGGCGCCCAGGGTCTCGAACGGCCGGGTCGTGCCGCGCCCCTCCGAGACGTTCGTCCCCTCGAAGAGGCAGGTGCCGGAGTACACCAGCGCCGTGTCGGGCGTCGGCATGTTGGGGCTCGGCGGCACCCAGGGGAGACCCGTCGCGTCGAAGAAGTCGGCGCGCCGCCAGCCGGTCACCTCGACCGTCGTCAGCTCCACCGGCTTCGCCAGGAACTCCCCGTTGAACAGCAGCGCCAGCTCGGCCGCCGTCATCCCGTGCGCCTGCGAGACCGGCTTGCGGCCGACGAAGCTCGCGAACTCCTCGTGCAGCACGGGCCCGGTCGCGGACCGCCCGGTGACCGGGTTCGGCCGGTCCAGTACGACGAAGCGCTTCCCGGCGAGCGCGGCCGCCTCCATGCAGTCGTACAGCGTCCAGATGTACGTGTAGAAGCGGGCGCCCGCGTCCTGGATGTCGAAGACGACCGTGTCCACCCCGGACGCGGTGAAGACGTCGGCCAGCTTCTGCCCGCTGACCTGGTACGTGTCGTAGACCGGCAGCCCGGTCGCCGGGTCGTCGTAGCGCCCCTCGGAGCCGCCGGCCTGGGCGGTGCCGCGGAAGCCGTGCTCGGGGCCGAAGACGGCCACCAGGTCGACCCGGTCGTCGGCGTGCATGACGTCGACGATGTGGCGCACGTCCTGGGTGATGCCGGTCGGGTTGGTGACGACGCCCACCCGCTGCCCCGACAGCTGCCGGTAGCGGCTGTCGGCAAGCCGGTCGAAGCCGGTACGGACCCGCCGTCCGCCCGCCGGCTGTCCGCCCGCCGCGTGCCCGCCGTCCAGCGCCGCGGCCGGCGGGGCCGCTGCCGCCAGCGCCCCCGCCGCCGCGGTCGCGCCGCCCGCCGCCAGCAGGCCCCGCCGGGAAAGATTCGTACCGCTGCCTCGGTTGCTCGCGCTGTCTGTCATGCCCACGCACGGTAGTACCCGTCACCGTGCCGGGGAACGAAGCGGCGCCGACGGGGCGCATCCCGGCCCTTCCCCTGCAACATACCGACTGGTTAGTCTGCTGGGGACCGGCTGTGGTTGACCGCGGTCGGCGACGAACCGGAAGGGCAGGTGCCGATGGGTACGGTGCAGGGCGCGGGGGTTGTCGTGACAGGAGCCGGAGGGGGCATCGGCGCCGCACTCGCCCGCCGGTTCGCCGCCGAAGGCGCTCGCGTGGTGGTCAACGACCTCGACGCGGCCAAGGCCGCTGCCGTCGCCGAGGAGACCGGCGCCATCGCCGTCCCCGGGGACGCCTCCCTGATCGTGGACGCCGCGCGCGAGGCGCTCGGCGGCACCGTCGACATCTACTGCGCCAACGCGGGCGTCGGCTCGGGCGGCGACGAACAGGCGCCGGAAGACGTCTGGGCGCTCGCCTGGGACGTCAACGTGATGGCGCACGTACGGGCGAGCAAGGCCCTGCTCCCCGGCTGGCTGGAGCGCGGCAGCGGCCGCTTCGTCTCCACCGTCTCCGCCGCCGGACTGCTCACGATGATCGGCGCGGCGCCGTACAGCGTCACCAAGCACGGCGCCCTGGCCTACGCGGAGTGGCTCTCCCTCACCTACCGGCACCGCGGCATCAAGGTCCACGCCATCTGCCCGCAGGGCGTACGCACCGACATGCTGACCGCCTCCGGCACAGCGGGCGACCTCGTCCTCGCGCCGACCGCCATCGAACCGGAGGCCGTCGCCGACGCCCTCTTCGCGGCCATGGCCGACGACCGGTTCCTGGTCCTGCCGCACCCCGAGGTCGCCGGCTACTACCAGGCACGCGCCGGGGACCCCGACCGCTGGCTGTCCACCATGAACCACATCCAGCAGAAGTGGGAAGGAGCCGCGGAATGACCCCGTCGATCTATGCGGCCAAGCCCTGGCTCGGCCTGCTCAGCGAGGTCCAGCGGGCCGACATCCACCCGGCGGCCGGTGTCGTGGACGCGTTCAGGGCGTCGGCCGGGCGCGCCCCCGACAGGACCGCGCTCGTCTACTTCGACGGCCGGCTCACCTACCGCGAGACCGACCAGCTCTCCGACTCGGTGGCGGGACATCTCGCCGCCCGTGGCCTGGAGCGCGGCGACCGGGTCGCGATCATGCTCCAGAACAGCCCGCACTTCGTGCTCGCGCTGCTCGGGGCCTGGAAGGCCGGCGCGATCGTCGTACCGCTCAACCCGATGTACAAGTCGGCCGAGGTCGGGCACGTCCTGCACGACGCCGAGGTGACGGCGCTGATCTGCTCGGACCGCGCCTGGGAGGGGTATCTGCGCGACACGGCCGCCGCCTCGCCCGTACGGATCGCCGTCACCGCCGACGAACACGGGCTCCAGACCCGCGACGACCCGCGCGTCCTCGGCTCGGCGAAGCTGCCGAAGCCGGACGACACCGACGATCTGCTCGCCGTCGCCCGCCGTGGCCTGCCCGCGCCCGCCGAGCGTGACCCCGGCACCGACGACGTGGCGCTGATCAGCTACACCTCGGGCACCAGCGGCAAACCCAAGGGCGCCATGAACGCCCACCGCAACATCATGGTCAACGCCGAACGCCAGCGCACCGGCCAGGGCATCGCCGAGGGAGCCTGCTACTTCGCCCTCGCACCGCTCTTCCACATCACCGGCATGGTCTGCGAACTCGCCGCCTGCTTCGCCAACGCGGGCACCCTCGCCCTCGCCTACCGCTTCGAGTCCGGTGTCGTCCTCGACGCCTTCGCCGAGCACCGCCCCGCGTACACCGTCGGCCCCTCCACCGCCTTCATGGCGCTCGCCGCGCACCCGGACGTCACCCCGGAGCACTTCAGCTCCTTCCAGCAGATCTCGTCCGGCGGCGCGCCGCTGCCGCCCGCCCTGGTGGAGAAGTTCCGGGCCGGCTTCGGCCCGTACATACGCAACGGCTACGGCCTCACCGAGTGCACGGCGCCCTGTGCCTCCGTACCGCCCCAGCTGGAGGCCCCCGTCGACCCGGCGTCCGGGACGCTGTCGGTCGGCGTGCCGGGCCCCGACACGGTCGTACGGATCATCGACGACAACGGCGACGACATGCCCTTCGGCGAACAGGGCGAGATCGCCGTACGCGGCCCGCAGGTCGTCGCCGGCTACTGGCGGCTGCCCACGGCCACCGCCGACGCGTTCCCCGACGGCGAACTGCGCACCGGCGACATCGGGTTCATGGACACCGACGGCTGGCTGTACGTGGTCGACCGCAAGAAGGACATGATCAACGCGTCGGGGTTCAAGGTCTGGCCGCGCGAGGTCGAGGACGTCCTCTACACCCACCCCCAGGTGCGGGAGGCCGCCGTCGTCGGCATCCCCGACCCGTACCGGGGCGAGAGCGTCAAGGCCTATGTCAGCCTGCGCCCCGGCGCGACGGCGACCCCCGAGGAACTGGCCGGCTACTGCAAGGAACGCCTCGCCGCTTACAAGTACCCGCGCGTGGTCGACATCCTGCCCGAGCTGCCCAAGACCACGAGTGGGAAGATCCTGCGCAGGGAACTGCGTTCCCTGACGTAACAGCGGACTGCGGACGGCACGAAGAGACAAGGCGGTGGCGGCACATGGCCAGGACGACGGAGGGCAACGGCACGCCCGTCCCCCAGCGGCTGCTGGCCGCCGCCACCCGGCTCTTCGCCGAGCAGGGCTACGACCGGACCTCGGTCCAGGAGATCGTCGAGGCGGCGGGCGTCACCAAGGGCGCCCTCTACCACTACTTCGGCTCCAAGGAAGACCTCCTCCAGGAGGTCTACGCGCGGGTGCTGCGCCTCCAGCAGGAGCGGCTCGACGCCTTCGCCGACGCCGACGAACCGGTGGAGCAGCGGCTGCGCGCGGCCGCAGCCGACGTGGTCGTGACGACGATCGAGAACCTGGACGACGCGGCCATCTTCTTCCGCTCGATGCACCATCTGAGCCCGGAGAAGAACAAGCAGGTGCGGATGGAGCGGCGGCACTACCACGAGCGGTTCCGCGCGCTGGTCGAAGAGGGCCAGCGCAGCGGGGTGTTCTCCACGGCGACCCCGTCCGACCTGGTGGTGGACTACCACTTCGGGTCCGTCCACCACCTGTCGACGTGGTACCGCCCGGCGGGCCCGCTCACCCCGCAGCAGGTGGCCGACCACCTGGCCGACCTCCTGCTGCGGGCGCTGCGCCCCTAGGTCGTCAGCACTCGCCGCGCCACACCACCTTCGTCAGCGTGATGCTGTCGAAGTCCGCCTTGTACTCCCCGGGGCCCGGGTTGTAGTGGAAGCAGTTGCCCCAGCTGCTGCCGTTGTAGTTCCAGGACGCCTGGACATGGTCGGCGCCGGCGAACTTGACGCCGTTGTTGAAGAAGGACTTCACGCCCGGGATGTTGCCCGACCAGTTGCCCGCCGTCTTCAGCAGCAGCCGGCCGGACTCGCCTTCGCCGGAGTACGCGCAGAAGTACTGCTTCGGGCAGCCGGCCGGGTTGGCCTCGGCGGACGCGGTGGGTGCGGTGGCGAGGACGCCGGCGAACGCGGCGGCCACGGCCAGAACGGTGACGGAACGCTTACGCATGGGTGATTCCCCCTGTGGTGGAGTCGACAAAGCGATGACGACGCTAGCCAGGGGAGGAGCCGAGATGTCTGCTCTCGGGGTGATTGTCACTGGAATAGCTGAAATGGGTGGCGAATGGTCGCCACCCGTCCCCGCTATCGACCGCCGCTACCGAGGGTTATAGGTACTTCTTCAGCTCCCGCCGGGCCAGCGACCGCTGATGCACCTCGTCGGGCCCGTCGGCCAGCCGCAACGTCCGCGCCGCCGCCCACAGTTCGGCCAGCGGGAAGTCCTGGCTGACCCCGCCGGCGCCGTGCAGCTGGACCGCGCGGTCGATGATGTCGACCACCGCGCGCGGCGTGGCGATCTTGATGGCCTGGATCTCGGTGTGCGCGCCCCGGTTGCCCGCCGTGTCCATCAGCCAGGCCGTCTTGAGCACGAGCAGCCGCAGCTGTTCGACCGTCACCCGGGCGTCCGCGATCCAGTTCTGCACGACGCCCTGCTGGGCGATCGGCCGGCCGAAGGCCGTACGGGACACCGCGCGCCGGCACATCAGCTCGATGGCCCGCTCCGCCATGCCGATCAGCCGCATGCAGTGGTGGATCCGGCCGGGACCGAGCCGCGCCTGCGCGATGGCGAAACCGCCGCCCTCCTCACCGACCAGATTCGCGGCGGGCACCCGCACGTCGTCGAAGACCACCTCGGCGTGGCCGCCGTGGAAGTGGTCCTCGTAGCCGTACACCTGCATGGCGCGCCGCACCTCGACGCCCGGTGTGTCGCGCGGGACCAGCACCATCGACTGCTGGCGGCGGACGTCCTCGCCGTCCGGATCGGTCTTGCCCATCACGATGAAGATCTTGCAGTCCGGGTTCATCGCCCCGGAGATGTACCACTTGCGCCCGTTGACGACGTAGTCGTCGCCGTCCCGGTCGATCCGGGTCCGGATGTTCGTCGCGTCCGACGAGGCCACCTCGGGCTCCGTCATCGCGAAGGCGGACCGGATCTCGCCCGCCAGCAGCGGCTCCAGCCACTGCTTCTTCTGCTGCTCGGTGGCGAACTGGGCCAACAGCTCCATGTTCCCGGTGTCGGGGGCCGCGCAGTTCAGCGCCGTCGGGGCGAGCTGCGGGGAGCGGCCGGTGATCTCGGCGAGCGGCGCGTACTGCAGATTGGTCAGCCCCGCGCCGTACTCGGCGTCCGGCAGGAAGAGGTTCCACAGGCCCTGCCTGCGGGCCTCGGCCTTGAGTTCCCCCACGATCGCTGGGGTGTCCCAGGGGCTCGCCAGCTCGGCGCGCTGCGCGTGCGCGACCTCCTCGGCCGGGTGCACGTGCTCGTCCATGAAGGCGAGCAGCCTCTCCCGGAGCTCTTCGGTGCGGGCGTCGAATGCGAAGTCCATGGGGTGTACTCAGCCTTCCTGGAGGGTGGTGAGCCCGTGCTGGATGAACAGGGGGACGAGATCGCCGATCTGGTCGAAGCCGGGGCCGACCGTCTGACCGAGCGTGTAGCGGTAGTGGATGCCCTCCAGGATCACGGCGAGCTTGAACCAGGCGAACGCCGTGTACCAGTTGATGGCGGCGGCATCCCGGCCCGACCGGCTCGCGTACCGCTCGATCAGCTCGCCCGGCGTCGGATGGCCCGGCGCGCCCGCCGTCGTGCTGATCGGGGAGCCGACCAGTTCGAGCCGGGCGCTGTACATCACCAGCAGGCCCAGGTCGGTGAGCGGGTCGCCGAGCGTCGACATCTCCCAGTCGAGCACCGCCTTGATCCGGTCGTCGTCGCCGAGCAGGACGTTGTCGAGCCGGTAGTCGCCGTGGATCACCGTCGGCGCGGGGGAGTCGGGCAGCGCCCGGCCGAGGGCCGCGTGCAGCTCGTCGATGCCGGGCAGCTCACGGTTGCGGGACCCGTCGAGCTGCTTGCCCCAGCGGCGCAGCTGCCGGTCGAGGAAGCCCTCGGGCCGCCCGAAGTCCCCGAGGCCCACCGACGCGGGGTCCACGGCATGCAGCTCGACGAGCGTGTCGACCAGCGCCAGGACGGCGGCGCGGGTCCGCTCCGGGCCGAGCGGGGCGAGCTGTTCGGCGGTGCGGTACGGCGTGCCCGCCACGTACTCCATGACGTAGAACGGCGCGCCGAGCACCGCGTCGTCCTCGCAGAGCAGCAGCGGCTCCGGCACCGGGACGGCCGTCGGGTGCAGCGCGCTGATCACGCGGTACTCCCGCTTCATGTCGTGCGCCGTGGCCAGCACATGCCCCAGCGGCGGCCTGCGGACCACCCAGCGGCCCGCGCCGTCCGTCACGCTGCCGGTATCGTCCGTGACGACGTATGTCAGGTTCGACCGGCCGCCCTGGAACATGCGGGCACTGAGCGGTCCGCCCACCAGTCCGGGGCGTTCGCGGTCGAGATGGCCGCGCAGCCGCTCGGGGTCGAGTCCTGGCGGGGGAGCTGAGCTCATCGTGCGTACCTCCGAAGACGATGGGTGATCCGATCTCATGATGCCGACCAGTCGGTATGTAGTCCAGCCTCTGACCGGTGCGGACCCGGACCCTCTGGTCTGCGGGTCGTGCCTATGAATACAGTTCATGTATGAATACCGCGCTGCTCATCGACCAGGTCCGGCTCACCCCGATCCTCATCGCCGATCCGCCCCTGCTCAACACTCAGGGCGTGCATCAGCCGTACACGCCGCGGCTCATCGTGGAGGTGATCACCCGGGACGGGGTCACCGGCGTCGGCGAGACGTACGGCGACGGGAAGTATCTGGACCTCGCCCGGCCGCTGGCGGAGGCGCTGCCGGGCCGGCAGGTCAGCGACGTGAACGGCCTGTTCGAACTGGCCGCCGAGGTCTGCGGCGACCCGGGCAGCACCGACGGGCGGGTCGACGCGGGCGGCCTGCGCGGGGTGCAGACGGCGGACAAGCTCCGGCTCTCCGTCGTCTCCGGCTTCGAGGTCGCCTGTCTCGACGCGTTCGGCAAGACGCTCGGGCTGCCGGTGCACGCCCTGCTCGGCGGCAAGGTCCGCGACACCGTCGAGTACAGCGCGTATCTCTTCTACCGCTGGGCCGCGCATCCCGAGGGCGGCGAACAGGACGGCTGGGGCGCCGCGGTCGACCCGGCCGGGGTCGTGGCCCAGGCGCGCAGGTTCGCCCAGGAGTACGGCTTCTCGTCGTTCAAGCTCAAGGGCGGCGTCTTCGCACCCGACCAGGAGATCGCCGCCGTCCGCGCACTCGCCGAGGCGTTCCCCGGGCAGCCGCTGCGGCTCGACCCCAACGGCGCCTGGTCGGTGCCGACTTCGCTGTACGTCGCCGAGCAGCTGGCCGACGTGCTCGAATACCTGGAGGACCCGGCGACCGGCACGGACCGGATGGCCGAGGTGTCGGCCGGCACGTCGGTCCCGCTGGCCACCAACATGTGCGTGACCACCCTCCCGGAGATCGCCGACGCCTTCGCCCGCGACGCCGTCCAGGTCGTGCTCTCCGACCACCACTACTGGGGCGGCCTGCACCGTACCCGCGAACTCGCCGCCATCTGCCGCACGTTCGGCGTCGGCCTCTCCATGCACTCCAACACCCACCTGGGCATCAGCCTGGCGGCGATGACCCATGTCGCGGCGACCGTACCCAACCTCGACTACGCCTGCGACAGTCACTACCCCTGGCAGACGGAGGACGTGATCACCGCCCGGCACACCTTCAAGGACGGCCGGCTCACGGTCTCCGACACTCCGGGCCTCGGCGTCGAACTCGACCGCGCCGCACTGGACCGCCTGCACCGCCGCTGGCTGGACGACGACGGCACGATGCGCGAACGCGACGACGCGGCGGCGATGCGCAAGGCGGAGGCGGACTGGGTGACACCGACGATCCCGCGCTGGTGAGCGCGGGACCGCCGAGGTGCGGGGGCCTGCCGGGGCCGGTCAGCCGCGGGCGAATTCGAGGAGGTCCTTGTTGAAGACGTCCGCGAACACCGGGACCATCGCGAGGCCGTGCGGGGCGCCCGGGTAGACCTTGTAGGTCACGTCCTTGACGATCTTGGAGGACTTGGCTCCCGCGGCCACGATCGGCACGATCTGGTCGTCGTCGCCGTGCACGATCAAGGTGGGCACGTCGAACTTCTTCAGGTCCTCGGTGAGGTCGGTCTCGGAGAACGCCTTGACGCAGTCGTACGCGCCCTTGATGCCGACCGTCATCGACCAGAGCCAGAACTGGTCACGGATGCCCTGGGTGACGGTCGATCCTTCGCGGTTGGCGCCGTAGAACGACTCGCTGAGGTCCTGGTAGAACTGCGAGCGGTCGTTCGCGACGCCCGCCCTGATCTGGTCGAAGACCTCGATCGGCAGTCCCTCGGGGTTCGCCTCGGTCTTGAGCATCAGCGGCGGGATCGCGCCGAGCAGTACGGCCTTGGCGACGCGTCCTGTGCCGTGCCTGCCGATGTAGCGGGTGACCTCGCCGCCGCCCGTCGAGTGGCCGACCAGGATGACGTCGTGCAGATCGAGCTTGTCGATGACCGCCGCCAGGTCGTCGGCGTACGTGTCGAGGTCGTTGCCGTCCCAGGTCTGCCCGGAGCGGCCGCCGCCGCGCCGGTCGTGGGCGATGGCGCGGAAGCCGTTGTCGGCCATGAACTGCAGCTGCGCGTCCCAGGCGTCGGCGTTCAGCGGCCAGCCGTGCGAGAACACGACGGGCTGACCCGAGCCCCAGTCCTTGTAGTAGATGTCGGTGCCGTCTTGGGCGGTCGCGAAGGGCATGACGCGGATTCCTTTCGAGCGTCCGGCCGGAATGTGGACGTGGACGTCACGCCGCCGACGGTTCGAAAGCGCCGGAGATCGACGGAGAGGCCGGCGGCGGAAGGCGACCGGATGGGTTATGTCCTGCTCTGTCCTGCGAGTCACGCTACCCGAGATGGCGTGGTTCAGCGCGTCGTCCCGACGGGGCTCCGCCCGGCCGGGACAGCGCGCCGAACCGCCCGCTCAACTGCCGCGCTGAATCCATTCGTCCAGGTGCGGTGACTCGTCGCCGATGGTGGTCGAATCGCCGTGCCCGGTACGTACGACGGTCTCGGGCGGGAGCGTGAACAGCCGGTCGCGGATCGAGTTGATGATCGTCGGGAAGTCCGAGAAGGACCGTCCCGTCGCGCCGGGGCCGCCCTGGAACAGCGTGTCGCCGGTGAAGACCGTGCCGAGTGCGGGCGCGTACAGGCAGATCGCGCCCGGTGTGTGGCCCGGTGTGTGCAGCACGGTCAGGGTCGTGCCGCCGATGGTGATGGTCTGCCCGTCGGACAGTTCCTCGTCCGGGGCGAGACCCGGGTGGGTCTGCTTCCAGAGCTGGAGGTCGTCGGGGTGGAGCATGACGGGCGCGTCGGTCATCGCGGCCAGTTCGGGGGCCGCGTCGATGTGGTCGTCATGGCCGTGGGTGGAGATGATCGCGCGCAGGACGCGGCCGCCGAGCGCCGTCTCGATCGTGCCGGCGTCGTGCGCGGCGTCGATGACGATCGCCTCGGAGTCGTCCCCGACGATCCAGACGTTGTTGTCGACGTCCCAGGTGCCGCCGTCGAGGGAGAAGGTGCCTGAGGTGACGAGGTGGTCGATACGGGCAGCCATCAGAGCATCACGACCGAACGCAGCACATCGCCGTCGCCCATGCGGGAGAACGCCGTCTCGACGTCGCCCAGGCCCACCTTCTCGGTGACGAACGCCTCCAGATCGATCCTGCCCTGCTGGTGCAGATCGATGAGCATCGGGAAGTCCCGGGACGGCAGACAGTCGCCGTACCAGGACGACTTGAGCGCGCCGCCGCGGCCGAAGACGTCCAGCAGCGGCAGTTCGAGCGTCATCTCCGGGGTGGGCACCCCCACCAAGACGACGGTGCCGGCCAGATCGCGGGCGTAGAACGCCTGCTTGTACGTCTCGGGGCGGCCGACCGCCTCGATGACGACATCGGCGCCGAACCCGCCGGTGAGGGCGCGGATCGCCTCGACGGGATCCGTCCCCGACGAGTTGACGGTGTGGGTGGCGCCCATCGTCCTGGCCGTCGCCAGCTTCCGGTCGTCGACGTCGACGGCGATGATCCGGGCGGCGCCCGCGAGGCGCGCGCCGACCACGGCCGCGTCACCGACCCCGCCGCAGCCGATCACGGCGACCGTGTCGCCCCTGCCGACCTGGCCGGTGTTGATCGCGGCGCCGATGCCCGCCATCACCCCGCAGCCGAGCAGTCCCGCCACGGCCGGGGACACGGCCGGGTCGACCTTGGTGCACTGCCCGGCGGCGACCAGGGTCTTCTCCGCGAACGCGCCGATACCGAGCGCCGGCGACAGCTCCGTGCCGTCGGTCAGGGTCATCTTCTGCTTCGCGTTGTGGGTGTTGAAGCAGTACCAGGGCCTGCCGCGCAGACAGGCACGGCAGTTGCCGCACACGGCGCGCCAGTTGAGGACGACGAAATCGCCCGGTGCCACGTCCGTGACCCCTTCGCCGACCGATTCGACCAGACCCGCCGCCTCGTGCCCGAGCAGGAACGGGAACTCGTCGTTGATCCCGCCCTGCTTGTAGTGCAGATCGGTGTGGCAGACGCCGCACGCCTGCACCTTCACCACGGCCTCGCCGGGGCCGGGATCCGGTACAACGATCGTCTCGACCCGCACCGGCTCGTTCTTTCCGGGTGCGACGACCCCTTGTACCTGTTGCGACATCCCAGGACCTGCCTTTCCTCACGCCTACGCACGCACTTCGTCCGCACCCACTATCCCGTGCCGCGGTGGTTCAGGGCGCGAGGACATCCAGTTCGTGCAGGGCGCCGACGGCGATCTGCCGGGTCAGCTCCTCGGCCCTGGCCGCCTCGCCCTCCCTGACCGCCTCAGCGAGCCGTACGTGCAGGGTGACCGCAGCCGGGTCGGGGTCGTCGAACATCACCTGGTGGTGGGTGCGTCCCGCCAGGATCTCGGCCACCACGTCACCGAGCCTGGCGAACATCTCGTTGCCGGACGCGTTGAGCACCACCCGGTGGAAGGCGATGTCGTGGACCAGGTATTCCTGGAGCCTGCCGCCCCGGGAGGTGGCGACCATGCCCAGCGCCTGCTCGGTGAGTTCGGCGCACTGCTCAGGCGTGGCGTTGACGGCGGCGAGCCCGGCGGCGACCGGTTCGACCGCGGAGCGCAGCACCGTCAGCGAGCGCAGCTGGCGCGGCCGGTCGGAGCCAGCGAGGCGCCAGCGGATGACGCGCGGGTCGTAGACGTTCCACTCTTCGGTGGGGCGTACGGTCACGCCCACCCGGCGCCGGGAAGCGACGAGTTGCATCGATTCGAGGACGCGGACCACTTCCCGTACCACGGTGCGGGACACATCGAACCGCTGCGCGACTTCGTCCGTGCGTACGACGCTGCCCTGCGGGTATTCGCCCGCGGTGATGGCGAGGCCGAGGGCGTCCAGCACACGGGTATGCAGGCCCTGGCCTTCTGTGGTCATGGGGCAAGCCTACGGGGCGACCGGCGGTGGAGAAAGTACGACGTTTTCATCACAGCCTCTTGAATACGTCATACCTAATGAGGTTCAGTGACCCGACACACCGATCGTGAGCGACTGAGGTCGAGACAGCGAGGCACGCAATGAGCACCCCCCACGTCGTCGTGGTGATGGGAGTGGCAGGGACAGGGAAGACCACGATCGGCCCGCTCGTCGCCACCGAGCTGGACGTCCCGTACGCCGAGGGCGACGACTTCCACCCCCCGGAGAACGTCGCCAAGATGTCGGCCGGCACCCCGCTGGACGACGCGGACCGGTGGCCCTGGCTCGACGCGATCGGCGCGTGGGCACACCACCGCGCCGGACTCGGCGGGGTGGTCAGCTGCTCGGCGCTCAAGCGGTCCTACCGCGACCGGCTGCGGGCGGCGGCGCCCGGCGTCGTGTTCCTGCACCTGACCGGTGACCGGTCGCTCATCGAACGCCGGATGGCCGAGCGCAAGGGCCACTTCATGCCGTCGGCGCTGCTCGACTCGCAGTTCGCGACGCTCCAGCCGCTGGGGGACGACGAGGCGGGCGTCGCCGTCGACGTGTCCGGCGGCCCCGAGGAGATCGCCGCACGGGCCGTCGCCGCGCTGCGCAGGACCGGCCCCTGAACGGACCCCCCGCCGCACTGCCCCACCCCGTCGGCAGTGCCCCCACCGCCCCGACCCCCACAGCCTAAGGAAGTACCCCCGTGAGCCATCTCAGCGTGGAGATGCTGGCAGCGGATGCCCCGGAGCCGATCTCGTCGGCGGGCAACGCACAGCTCGGCATCGCCGTCCTCGTCGGCATCGCCGTCATCGTCGTCCTCATCACCGTCTTCAAACTGCACGCCTTCCTGTCCCTGACCATCGGTTCGCTGGCGCTCGGCGCCGTGGCCGGTGCGCCGCTGGACAAGGTCATCACCAGCTTCACCACAGGACTCGGCTCCACGGTCGCGAGCGTGGGTGTGCTGATCGCGCTCGGCGCGATACTCGGCAGGCTCCTCGCCGACTCGGGAGGGGCCGACCAGATCGTCGACACGATCCTGGCGAAGGCCAGTGCCCGGTCCATGCCGTGGGCGATGGTGCTGATCGCCTCGATCGTCGGGCTGCCGCTGTTCTTCGAGATCGGCATCGTGCTGCTGATACCCGTGGTGCTGCTGGTCGCCAAGCGCGGCAACTACTCGCTGATGCGCATCGGCATCCCGGCCCTCGCCGGTCTCTCCGTGATGCACGGCCTGATCCCGCCGCACCCCGGTCCGCTCGCCGCGATCGACGCCCTGCACGCCAACCTCGGTGTGACGCTGGCGCTCGGTGTGCTGGTCGCCATCCCGACCGTGATCATCGCCGGGCCGCTGTTCTCGAAGTACGCGGCGCGCTGGGTCGACGTCGAGGCGCCCGAAGGCATGGTGCCGCAGCGCGCCTCCGAGGACCTGGAGCACCGGCCGAGCTTCGGGGCGACGGTCTGCACCATCCTGCTGCCCGTCGTGCTGATGCTCGGCAAGGCGCTCGTGGACGTGGTGATCGACAACCCCGACAACACGGGCCAGCGCGTCGCCGACGTCGTCGGATCGCCGCTGATCGCGCTGCTCATCGCCGTACTCGTCGCCCTGTTCACGATGGGCAGGGCCGCCGGATTCACCAAGGACCGGCTCGCCACGACCGTGGACAAGTCACTCGCGCCGATCGCCGGTGTGATGCTGATCGTCGCCGCGGGCGGCGGCTTCAAGCAGACGCTGGTCGACGCGGGCGTGGGCCAGATGATCCTGGACATCTCCAAGGACTGGTCGATACCCGCCCTGCTGCTGGCCTGGCTGATCGCCGTGGCGATCCGGATCGCCACCGGGTCCGCGACCGTCGCCACCATCTCGGCCGCAGGTCTGGTGGGCCCGCTCGCCGCCGACATGTCGACCACGCATGTGGCCCTGCTGGTGCTGGCGGTGGGCTGCGGCTCGCTCTTCTTCAGCCATGTCAACGACGCCGGATTCTGGCTGGTGAAGGAGTACTTCGGGATGAGCGTCGGGCAGACGGTCAAGACCTGGTCGCTGATGGAGACGATCATCTCCGTGGTCGGCCTCGGCTTCGTCATGCTGCTGTCGCTGATCCTGTAGCGCCCCGCCCTGGTGGAGCGGGAGTTCACTCCTCGGGCGGGTCGCCGTCCTTCCACAGCGAGTGCTCCCGCTCCGCCCAGTCGCGCTCCACCTCGCCGGTGCGCATCCCGCGCCTGGCCTGCGGGTCGTTGAACGCCATGCCGATATGACCGAACAGCACGATCCCGATGGCCAGCGCCAGCCAGTCGTGGATGAACGTGGCGCTGGTGCGCCACACGATCGGGGCGAGCCCGGTGAACCACATCAGCAGCCCCGTGGCGACCATCACGAGCACCGCCCCCGCGATCCAGGCCGCGTAGAGCTTCTGCCCCGCGTTGAACTTGCCCGCGGGCCGCGCGCCCGGCCACGCCCAGCGCTTGCGGACGGCGCGCAGCCACTCCCGGTCCTCGGGGATGAAGCGGTTCAGCCGCTCCAGGTCCCTGCGGAAGGCGCGGGAGACGAGCCCGGCCAGGAACGGCACCGGGATCAGGATGCCGGACCACTCGTGGACGGTGACCACGAGATAGCGCCGGCCGACGAGTTCGGCCAGCTGCGGGACGTACAGGAAAGCCGCGGTGACGACGCACGTCATCATCAGCCAGGCGGTGCTCCGGTGCACCCAGCGCTCGGCGCGGGTGAAGCGGCGCAGCCGGCCAGGGCCGCGCCGCTCAGACGGTGGGGGTGTCGTCGCGCCCGTTGGACCTGCCGACCCAGCCGTCGACGTCATAGCCGTACCCCTCCCAGTAGCCGGGCTTGACCTCGGAGGTGACCGAGATCCCGGAGAGCCATTTCGCCGACTTGTAGAAGTACATGGGGGCCACGTAGAGCCGTACCGGACCGCCGTGCGCGTGCGATATCGGTTTGTCCTGCATCTTCAGCGCCACCAGGACGTCGTCGCGGCGGGCCTGCGAGAGCGTGAGGCTCTCGCTGTACGTGCCGTCGAAGCAGGTGAAGCGCAGCGCCTTGCCCTCGGGGCGCACCCCGGCGGCTTCCAGGAGGTCGGAGACCCGGACGCCCTCGAACGGTGTCTTGGGGACCCGCCATCCCGTGACGCACTGCACATCACGGACGATCCGGGTCTGCGGCAGTTTCCGCAGCGCGTCCAGCGTGTAGGTGCCGGGCCGGTCGACCAGCCCGTCGATCTTCAGCTGGTAGTTGCTCGCGTCCTTGTTCGGCACGGAAGCGGCCACGTTGTAGAAGCGGAAGCCCCCGCCGTTGGGCAGCAGTCCGGTGATTCCGGTCGGATCCTTCTCGGCGGCCGCGCCCAGGAACGATTCGAGGCCGTGCTGCAGATGCGGTGCGAGGACGATCCCGGCGGCGCCGACGCCGACCATGGAGAGCACCACCCGGCGCCCCACCGGCGCGCCCTTGGGCGCTTCGTTGCCGCTTGGTTGATGGTTCACGGTTCAATTGAACACCCGCGGCCGTGTGAAGCAGGCGGCCGCGGGTGTCCGTAAGGCTTTCGTCAGACTCTTCGACTCAGCGTCCCGTCAGACGCGCGGAGCCGCCTCGGCCGTCTGCGACTCGGCGGCCTTCTCCAGCTCGAACGCCTCGTTGCCGAGCCCGATCCTGGCGTGCACCTCGGGCTTGGTGGCGCGCAGCACGAGTCCGAGGACAAGACCGCCGACCAGCACCACACCGATGATCGCGGGCAGGATCCAGCTCAGCGAGGAGCCGGGGCCCGCACCGACGAGGACGTCGAAGTCCTTGACCGTGAAGACGGCCACGACCACCAGCGCGATACCGGCGAGCCCCGAGGAGATCAGCCGCCACGCCTGCGCGCCGCCCGCGCCGCGCTTGACGAAGAAGGCGATCACGGCGAACGCGGCGGCGGCCATCAGCAGGATGACGCCGAACGCCCCGATGTTGCCCATCCAGGTGAACAGGTGCAGCACCGGCGCCGTCGGGTCACCGACCGGCTTGTCGTCGGTCAGCGCGAAGATCAGGATGACGACGATGGAGAACACCGACTGCAGCACGGAACCCGCCGACGGCGCGCCGCTGGACTTGCTGGTGCGGCCGAAGCGGGCGGGCAGCAGCCCCTCGCGGCCCATCGCGAAGGCGTACCGGGCGACGACGTTGTGGAAGCTCAGCATCGCGGCGAACATGCCGGTCACGTACAGGACATGCAGCACATCGGTGAACGTCTTGCCGAGCAGCCCCTCGGTCAGCCCGAACAGCAGGTTCGGCCCTTCCTTGCCCGAGGCGGCGACGATCGAGGAGGGCCCGGCAGCGAGGGACAACGCCCAGGCGCCGATGGCCAGGAACAGGGCCGAGATCCCGACGCCCAGGAACATCACGCGCTGCACGATGACGTGCGGGCGGTTGGTCTCCTCCGCGTACACCGGGGCCTGCTCGAAGCCGACGAAGGCGGCGATGCAGAAGCAGAGCGCGGTGCCGAACCCGGCGCCGGTGAGCGTGTCCGGGTTGAACGCGTGGAGGGACAGGCCCTCCTTGCTCGGGTCGGCGACGGCGGAGACGTCGAAGATCAGGACCAGGGTCACCTCGATGAGCAGCAGGACACCGAGCACCTTGGCGTTGAGGTCGATCTTCAGCCAGCCCAGGACGGCGACGAGCACGGCGCCGGCGAGCGCGGGGATCCACCAGGCCACGCTCGTGTCGAGGTAGGTGCCGAAGAGGTTCGAGACCTCGAAGCCGAACAGGCCGTAGATACCGACCTGCATGGCGTTGTACGCGACGAGCGCGACGAGCGAGGCCCCCGCGCCCGCCGTCGGGCCGAGACCGCGCGCGATGTACGCGTAGAAGGCACCCGCGTTGTGCACGTGCCGGCTCATCTCGGCGTAGCCGACGCTGAACAGCACCAGGACCACGCCGAGGATGACGTAGAGCAGCGGCTGACCGACGATGCCCATGACCCCGTAGACGGTGGGCATGACCCCCGCCACCGTCATCAGGGGCGCGCTGGCCGCCAGCACGGACAGCAGCAGCCCGGCGGTGCCGAGCCGGTTCGCGCGGAGCGCTCTCTCCTGCCCCTTGTAAGTGTTTATCTCGCTCGTGGTCGAACTGCCCGTCGACATGGCAGAGGTTCCTTCCGGGAATCGGTGGTGCGTCGGTCAGGCGGAGCCGAGCGCGGCACTGCGCGCGGCGAGAAACGCTTTGTGGGGGTCTCGGTCCGGATAGGACCAGGGAGCGGGGGTGTTGTGCTCGCCGATGCGGTTGAAGAGCGCTGCCGCCTCGGCCACCCTCCCCTCGTAGAACTGGGCGTGGGCAAGGAAGTTGAGGTCGACGCGGTTGCGCGGGTGCGCCTGCTCCTCGTACCCCCACTCCAGCCACCAGTCGAACGCCGTCTTGAGCACCTGATGGGCGCGACGGCTGCGCCAGTGGGGCGACTCGGCGGGGTCACCCGGTTCCCGGCCGGAAGCGGCCAGCACCCGGTAGCGCTCGGCGTGCGCGACGACGGGCAGCACGGCGAGCGGTGAGTCGGCCGGGGCCTGTTCGGCGGCCCAGGACGCGAAGTCGTAGACCTCGTGGAGCGGGTCCTGCCCCACCTCCGCATGGCGCTCGGCGAGCCGGGCCACCATCAGATGGTGCGCGTGGTGGTGTTCCGGGTGCCGGGTGCGGACCTCGTCGAAGAGCTGCATGGTCTCTTCCTCCGTGCCCAGCGTGCGGGCGAGGAGCAGCAGACCGAGCCAGGGGGTGGGGTCGGCGGGGGCGCGTCTGATCGCCTCACGGCAGGTGTCACGCGCCCGGTACTCGGGCTCCTTGCCGCGCAGCGCCGCGATGACGTTGGCACAGGCGAAGAGCGTCGCCGCGTCGCTGCTCCGGGGTTCGACGACGAGCCAGTCGCGGGTCCAGGCGACGGCGCCCGACGCCTGCGCGAGGACGACGGCGCGGTGGCCGCGGCGGTCCCAGTCGTCGCCGGTCGCCGCGAGCAGGGTACGCGCCTCGGACCAGCGGCCCTGGGCCAACTGATCGCGTACGCCTGCGAGTTCGACGTCGTCGAGGGCCGGATCGAAGTGCTGGTCGGAGCGTGAGCCCCGTCTTCGGGAACGGCCCAGGGGCGGCGGAGGCGGAGACATCCGCGGAGTTCCTCCAGACCACGTGAATGAGCAATGATCGCGCACAGCAAAGCGGTACCCAAGGCCCTACGTCAAGAGCCGATTCGTTGTAATTGGACGTCAACTGTCACCTCGGTGACCTGGGTTGACCCGTCCCGAGACGCCGCCAAACATCGCTCACGGGTGCTTCTGCCCAGATGGGACGCCTTTCGGCCATCCTGGCTCGTAAGCTGACGTCATGGAGAAACCCGAACCGCTCCCGCCATATTTGCTCGCGTTTCCCGGGCCGACACGCGACCGGCTGGTCGCCGCGGTCCTCAGCGGCGAGAAGGTTTCGACCACCGGACTGCTCGCCGAGTTCGAGGCGGAACGGGAGGAACTCCCGCCCGTGGGCGAGAGGTCGGCGCTCATCGACTCGGCGGGCCGGGAGATCGCGGTGATCGAGCTGACCGAGGTACGGGTGCTGCCGCTGGGCGACGTCGACCTGCGGCACGCGCTGGACGAGGGCGAGGGCCACACCTCGGTCGCCGAATGGCGCGCGGCCCACGAGCGGTTCTGGCACAGCGACGAGATGCGCGAGGCGCTGGACGACCCGGAGTTCACGGTGAACGACACGACACTGGTCGTCGCGGAGCGGTTCCGGGTGGTGGACCTACGAGGCGGGTTGCCGAACTGACGCAGTGTCAGATACGGCGCAGGGGTGAAGGGGGTCGTGCAGGGGTGGTGTCCGGAGCGTAGAGCGTGATTTGTGGCGCATCTCGGCGGTGGCTCCGCGTCGGGCGAGTACGCGCCGTAAATCATGCAGCGCAGGACACGACCCCGGAACGGCCCCCGGCGACAACCGCAACCACAACCCGCACCACGGACCCGCACCCAAGGCACCACACCTCGCCGGACGGCGACCCCGCGCCGGACGGCGACCCCTCCCCGCGTCAGCCGACCGCCCGCGCCGCCGCCCGGCCCGCCACCCGCCCCGAGAAGATGCAGCCACCCAGGAACGTGCCCTCCAGCGAGCGGTAGCCGTGCATCCCGCCGCCGCCGAACCCCGCCGCCTCGCCCGCCGCGTACACGCCCGGCAGCGGCTCGCCGCCCTCGGTCAGCACCCGCGAGGACAGGTCGGTCTCAAGTCCGCCCAGCGACTTGCGCGTCAGGATGTTCAGCCGTACGGCGATCAGCGGTCCGGCCGCCGGGTCCAGGATCCGGTGCGGCGCCGCCGTACGGATCAGCCGGTCGCCGATGAACTTCCTGGCGCCCCTGATGGCCGTCACCTGGAGGTCCTTGGTGAACGGGTTGGCGATCTCCCGGTCCCGCGCGGTGATTTCGCGGCGCAGCTCCGCCTCGTCGATCAGCGGCTCGCCGCCCGCGAGCGCGTTCATGCCGCGCACCAGCGCGCCCAGGTCGTCCTCCACCACGAAGTCGACGCCCTTGTCCATGAACGCCCGTACCGGGCCCGGCACATCGGCCCGCGCCCTGCCGATCACGTCCCGCACCGACTTGCCGGTCAGGTCCGGGTTCTGCTCGGAGCCCGAGAGCGCGAACTCCTTGCCGATGATCCGCTGGTCGAGGACGAACCAGGTGTACTCGTAACCGGAACGCATGATGTGTTCCAGAGTGCCCAGCGTGTCGAAGCCGGGGAACAGCGGCACCGGCAGCCGCTTGCCGCGCGCGTCCAGCCACAGCGACGAGGGTCCCGGCAGGATCCGGATGCCGTGCCCCGGCCAGATCGGGTCCCAGTTCTGGATGCCCTCGGTGTAGTGCCACATCCGGTCACGGTTGATGTGGTGGGCGCCCGCCTCCTCCGTGACACCGATCATCAGCCCGTCGACATGCGCGGGCACGCCGGTCAGCATGGTGCGCGGCGGGGTGCCGAGACGCTCGGGCCACTGGGCGCGTACGAGGTCGTGGTTGCCGCCGATGCCGCCGGAGGTGACGATCACGGCCTGCGCCCGGAGCTCGAAGGCACCGGTCGCGGTACGGCCGCTCGTGACGCCGCGCGCGACGTCGCTCGGCTCCAGCACCTCGCCCGTGACGGTGTCCACGGCGCCGGCCGTCCGGCCGAGGCCAGTCACCCGGTGCCGGAAGCGGAAGCTCACCAGGCCCTTGGCGACCCCTTCCCGCACCCGCCGTTCGAAGGGGGCGACGACACCAGGGCCCGTGCCCCAGGTGATGTGGAAGCGCGGCACCGAATTGCCGTGCCCCGTCGCTTCGTACCCGCCGCGCTCCGCCCAGCCGACGACGGGGAAGAACCGCATTCCCTGCCGGTGCAGCCAGTCGCGCTTCTCGCCGGCCGCGAAGTCGACGTACGCCTCGGCCCACTTGCGCGGCCAGTGGTCCTCGGCCCGGTCGAACCCCGCGGTGCCGAGCCAGTCCTGGGTCGCCAGCTCATGGCTGTCCTTGATCCGCATCCGGCGCTGCTCGGGCGAGTCGACGAAGAACAGCCCGCCGAAGGACCAGTGGGCCTGCCCGCCGAGCGCCTGCTCGGGCTCCTGGTCGACGACGATCACGGAGCGTCCCGCGTCCACCAGTTCGGCGGTGGCGACGAGCCCCGCGAGGCCGGCCCCGACCACGATCACATCGGCGTCGTACGCCATCGGCTTTCCATCCTTAGCTGAGCGGTACGGAACCTCCGATACTCGGTACGCGCGAGTAACTAGTCAACTGATTGGATGGAGCCATGACCCCGGAAGAGGAAATCCTGGACGTCGTCGACGAGCACGACCACGTCGTCGGGCAGGCCCCGCGCGGCGAGGTCTATGCGAAGGGGCTGCGCCACCGCGCCGTCTTCATCCAGGCCAGGGACGCGGAGGGCCGGATCTTCGTGCACCGCAGAACGCCGGTCAAGCTGATCTTCCCCTCGCTGTACGACATGTTCGTCGGCGGTGTCGTCGGGGCGGGCGAGAGCTACGACGACGCGGCGCTGCGCGAGGCCGAGGAGGAGCTGGGGGTGTCCGGACTGCCCACGCCCGTACCGCTGTTCAAGTTCCTCTACGAGTCGGCCCCGCACGGGTCGGCGCAGGGCGGCCAGAGCTGGTGGTCGTCGGTCTACGAGGTCCGCTGCGAGCTGCCGGTGAACCCCCAGACCGAGGAGGTCGCCTGGCACGACTTCCTCACCGACGGCGAACTGGAGCGCAGGCTCGGCGAGTGGGAGTGGGTGCCGGACGGTCTCGCGGCGTACGAGCAGCTCAGAGCCCGCCGCGCGTAGGGTGCCGCTGGTGAGCGACTTTGCACGGAGCCTGCGGCTGTGGTTCACGCCGCAGCGGATGGGCGACGAGGGCGAGACCCCCGACTACCGCTTCTCGCTGGCCAACGAGCGCACGTTCCTGGCGTGGATCCGTACCGCGCTCGCCCTGGTCGGCGGCGGCTTCGCGGTCGACCAGTTCCTGCCGCGTCTGGGCGGCGGCGTGCGGGCCGGGCTGGCCGTCGCACTGCTCGCTGTCGGCGCGCTGTCCGCGCTGCGGGCCGTCAACCACTGGGTACGTTGCGAGCGCGCGATGCGGCGCGGCGACGATCTGCCGGTGACCCGCTTCCCGACGCTGCTGAGCCTGGCGGTCGGGGTGGTCGCCGTGGCGATGCTGATCGTCGTACTGCTGGGCCGGGCCGGCTGATGGCGGACGTGCCCGCCGGGGGCCGGGAGGGCGCGGACCCCGGGCTCCAGCCGGAACGCACCCGGCTGGCCTGGCGGCGCACGACGCTCTCGTACACCGTGGCCGCCGTACTCGCCGTCCGGCAGGTGCTCCACCAGGGCGGTACGGCGGCCGGTATCGCGGCGACCGCGCTGAGCGCGCTCGGCTGGGTGGGTTTCCTGGCGGTGGCCCACCGCCGGGTCCTCGCGCTCAGCACGGCCCGGCCGAGGCCGATCCGGCTGCGCGCCGCCGTCACGGCCACGGTCTGCACGGTGGCGCTGGCGGCGTTCGGTGTGACGGCGCTGTTCTGACTGCTCCTACCGCTCAGCTCGTGGCGAGGGCGAACGGCGGCAGCATCGCCCGCGGGTCCTGGCCGGTCCGCCACAGCCCGATGAGAAAGGCGGTGGCGGCCTCCAGCAGATCGGCCCGCGCGAGCCCGCCGCCGTCGTACGGGACGCAGCCGGTGTCCCGTACGAGTGTGCGGACGACCTCCAGCGCGGCCTCATCGTCACCGCACAGCGGCACGGCCAACGGCCCCTCGGGCCCCGCCGGGACCCGGCCGCGGCGGGCCAGAACTGGGACGCCGACTGACGCGCGGCGCGTTTCCCTCCGGGGTCAGGACGCCGGAGCGGTCAGGTAGTCGCCATGCTTGAGATCGTCGAGCAGTGTCGGGTGGGTGGGCGACCAGCCGAGCAGTTCCCGCGTGTGAGCGCTGGAGACCGGGGCGTCGAAGCCGTAGACCCTGGCCATGAACGGGCCGGCGTAGTGCCCGGCAGCCTGGTCGGGCGTCAGCGAGACCGTCGGCAGATCCAGGCCACGGGCGATCGTCTGCGCGATGTCCTTCATGGTGACGCCGCTTTCGGCCACTCCGTGCAGCACGCTGCCGGCAGGAGCCTTCTCCAGCGCCAGCCGGAACAGGACCGCGGCGTCGAGCCGGTGTACCGCGGGCCACCGGTTGGTGCCGTCGCCCACATAAGCCGAGACGCCGGTCCTCCGTGCGGTCGCGACGAGCATGGGAATGAAGCCGTGGTCCTCGGGGCCATGGACGGTAGGAGCGAGGCGAACCACGCTCGCGCGTACGCCCAGAGCGGCGAAGTCCAGACAGGCTCGCTCGCCCGCGATGCGGAAGGCGGCGATGCCGGTCGTGTCTGGCTCGTCCTTCTCGGTGCTCTCCCGGCCTGCGGGCATGACCAGCGTGCCCGAGGTGACGACGAGCGGCTTGCCCGAGTGTTCCAACGGTTGGCCGAGCGCCTCGATCGCGGTCCGGTCGCGCCTCATCATGTCGTCGAGGTCGGAGAAGTCGCCGCCGTAGGCCATGTGCAGAACGCCATCGGCTGCTTCGGCGCCGCGGCGCAGGCTGTCGTGGTCGTCCAGGGAGCCGTGGTGCGGTGTGGCGCCGAGCGACTCAAGCCGCGCGGCGGCGGTGCCGAAGCGCGCCAGACCAGTGACGTGGTGGCCGGCCGCGACGAGCTCGGCGACGACGGCGGGACCGGTCTGGCCGGAACCACCAGTGACGAAAATATGCATGAAACGCTCTCTCTGGGGGGGGGGTGCGCACGGGTCGCCGCACCAGCGACACCGGGCAGAAGACTTCCGTTAACGCCAGTCACTGGCACTAAGTAGCGCCAGTCACTGACATTACGTAGCGCCAGTCACTGGCGTCAAGTCATGTCAGTCGCTGGCGTGTGCGGTATCTTCGGGGGGTGCCACGAAGCGGAGCAGAAGCGCGCCGCCGCCTTCAGCAGGCGGCTCTGGAGCTGTACCGGGAGCGCGGGTTCGACCGGACCACCACGGCCGAGATCGCCGCCCGAGCAGGCATCAACGAGCGCACGTTCTTCCGGCACTTCCCGGACAAGCGTGAGGTGCTCTTCGACGGCGAAGCCGACCTGCGCGCCGCGCTGGTCCAAGAGGTCGCCGACGCCCCCGACGGCCTGCAGCCGCTCGGTATTCTGCTGTGCGCCTTCCGCAAGGCCGGCCGGATCCTTGAGGAAAACCGCCCGTTCTCCGAGCCGCGACTGGCGGTCATCGCCAGGACGCCGGCGCTCCGGGAACGCGACTTGGCCAAGGGCGCAGCCCTCACGGAAGCCATGGCGGAGGCGCTACGCCGGCGCGATGTCCCCGCCGGGCTGGCCGATCTGGCCGCACATACCGGCTGGGCCACCTTCCACCACGCGGCCCAAGCCTGGATCGACGACCCCGCACAGCCCTTGGACGCACACCTCCTTCAAGCGTTCAACGATCTGCACACCCTGGCCGCGCCCGCACCGGTCGCCGACCCGACCTCCTGACGATCCGCGTACCCCGCGAGAAGCGCGCCGACTGACGCGCGCGGGCTCAGTCGGTGCGGTGGTGGGCCAGGAGCCAGGTGTAGAGGTCGGGGTTGTCGTAGGTCCGGGTCCAGGAGTCGTGGCCGACGCCCTCGTACCGGGTGAAGCGGACGTCCGCGTCCAGCGCTTCGAGGCCTGCCACGATCTCTTCGGTCAACTCGATCGGGACGGTCTTGTCCTCCTCGCCGTGGAACGCCCAGACCGGCAGGTGGCGGATGGGGTCGACGTCCTGCAGCCACAGGCCTCCGCAGACCGGGGCGATGGCGGCGAAGCGTTCGGGGTAGCGGACGGCCAGGCTCCAGGTGCCGAAGCCGCCCATGCTCAGACCGGTGGCGTAGACGCGGGACGGGTCGATGCGGTAGTCGGCGGCGACGTCGTCCAGCAGCCCGGCGAGCGTGGTCAGCTCGGCGACCCATTGGCTGGACGCGGGGCATTGTGGCGTGGCGATCACGAAGGGGAACTCGTGGCCGGCCTCCGCCAGTTTCGGTATGCCGTGGACCGTTGCCGAGTCCAGGTCGGAGCCGCGTTCGCCGGCGCCGTGCAGGAACAGCACCAGCGGCCAGCTGCGCCCGGAGTCGGCGTCGTAGTCCTCCGGCAGATGGACGAGGTAGGGCAGGACGTCGGCAGGAGCGGGGCCGGGGGCGCCGTCGGGCAACTCGTGCTTGCGCGCGGCCGGGGTGACGCTTCGGACCTTGCGCATCACAGGTACCTCGATCGAGTCGTGGGGGTCGGGCCGTATCAACTATCGGCCGAGGGCCCGGCGAGCCGCCAGGCGCTTTCGAAGTGCCGTTGTTCGCCGGTCACCGGGTCCCTGAACTCCAGCACCCTCGCCAGCAGCCGCAGCGGGCGGCTGTAGTCGTCCGGGGCCGGTGGGAGGACCGTCGGGTACAGCGGGTCGTCCAGCAGGGGGAGGCCCAACGCGTTCATGTGGACGCGCAGTTGGTGCGTGCGGCCGGTGGTGGGCAGCAGGCGGTAGCGGGCGTGGCCGGCGTCGGCGTCGGCGTCGTGGGACAGCAGCTCGATCCGGCTCTCGCTGTTGGGCTCGCCGGGCACCTCACGGGCCGTCAGTACCCCGCGTTCCTTCTCGATGCGGCTGCGGACCGTCGTCGGCAGGGGCACTGCCGGGTCGTACGGGGCGATGGCCTCGTACTCCTTGCGCACCAGCCGGTCCCGGAACAGGGTCTGGTACGCGCCGCGCAGCTCGGGGCGTACCACCAGCAGGACGAGGCCCGCCGTCAGGCGGTCCAGGCGGTGGGCCGGCTGGAGGGCGGGGAGGTCCAGTTCGTGGCGGGCCCTGGCCACCAGCGTCTCGGTGACATGGCTGCCGCGCGGGGTCGTCGCCAGGAAGTGCGGTTTGTCGGCGATCACGATCCGGTCGTCGCGGTACACCACCCCGATCTCGAACGGCACCCGCTCCTCGGGGGCCGCGTCCCGGTGGAACCACAGCCAACGGCCTACGGTGTACGGCTCCCCGGGCGCGACGGACCGCCCGTCCGCGTCCACGAACCGTCCGTCGCGGAACATGCCGTCGACCTCCGGCACCCCGACGGCCCCGGCGAACCGTGCGACCAGATGGTCCCGCACGGTGGGCCAGGCCCCCGCGGGGTCGGCCGGGAGCCGCAGCCGCACCGGGTCGACCCCGTTCCGCTGGGGCAGCGGCGCGGCCGGGATTCGTTTTCTGCGCACCCGCCGTGTTCCTCACTCGCCGGTTCCGGACCGCTGGAACGTACCTCATTCGGACCGTGCGGGCGGCCTCGGCCAGGTCCGGCGCCGGTTCCCGGCGCCCCGACCCGCATGATGGTGCGGTGATCAGTGTCCTGTTCGCCGTGCTGACCGCCATCAGCAACGGCTCCGCATCGGTGCTCCAGCGCCGCGCCGCTTCCACCGTCCCCGACAAGGAGGCGATGCACCTCTCGCTGATCGGGCATCTGCTGCGGCAGAAGGTGTGGCTGGCGGGGATCGGCCTGGTGATCGTGGCAGCCGCCTGCCAGGCCATCGCCCTCGCCACCGGCGCCATCGCCGTGGTCCAGCCGATCTTCGTCATCGAGCTGCCGTCGACCCTGCTGATCGCCGGCTACGTCTTCCACACCAAGCTGCCACGCTCGGCCTGGTACGGCGTCGCCGCCGTGACCTTCGGGCTGGCGCTGGGGATGGCCAGTGCGGCGCCGGGCGGTGGCAGCGAGACCGTGAGCGGGGTCGCCTGGATCCCCGCGCTGATCATCACCGTGGGGTTCGAGGCCGTACTGATCTCGGTGGCCGTGCGGGTGCGCGGCAATCCGCGGGCCGCGCTGTTCGGGCTCGCCGCCGCCTGTGGGTACGCGCTGACGGCCGCCCTGATGAAGGACGCGGTGGCGCGTCTTGAGGACGGCGACGGCATCGTCGCGCTGTTCGCCTCCTGGCAGCTGTACGCCACGGCCGTCGCCGGGGTCGGCGCGCTGTTCCTGCTGCAGAACGCCCTGCAGGCCGGGTCGCTGGTGGCGTCCCAGCCGATGCTCACCCTCGGCGACGCGCTCATCAGCATCACCTACGGCGTGACGCTCTTCGGCGAGACCCTGCGCACCGGCTGGTGGCTGCTGCCCGAGCTGGCGGGGCTCGGGCTGGTCGCCGCCGGGTGCGTGGAGCTGGCGCGCTCCCCGCTCGTCTCGGGAAACGCGCCACAGCCACGCCGGGTCCGCTGAGGCCGGGCTGAGGTCCGCGGACACGACCTAGCCCAGGCGCTCCAGCAGCCCGGCCGCCGCGTCCGCCGCCACCTGCTCGCGCAGCTGGTAGTGGATCTTCTTGCCGGTCGCCGTGGTCGGCAGCGCGTCCACGAACCGGTAGGCGCGCGGCCGCTTGTACGGGGCCAGCATGGGGTGCGAGCGGCAGTGCTTCTCGCAGTCCTCGGCGGTCAGGGCGGGGTCCTTGCGCACCACGTACGCCGTGACCAGCTGCCCCCACTCCGGGTCGGGCAGCCCCACCACCGCCGAGTCCGCGACGCCCGGCAGCTCGCCCAGGATCTCCTCGACCTGGACGGGGTGCACGTTCTCGCCGCCCGACAGGATCATGTCGTCACGGCGGCCGACGATCGTGACGTACTCGTCCTCGTCCCAGGTCGCCAGGTCCCCGATGTAGAGCCAGCCGTCCCGGAAGTTCTCCGCCTCCTCGTCGGGCCGTCCGATGTAGCTGTACCCGGACTTGGGGGAGCGGACGATCACCTCGCCGATCTCCTGGCCGTCCTTCGCCGCCAGGTCGTCCGGCGCCGCCCTGCGGTCCTCGTAGACCTTGACGATCGCCACGTCGTCGTCGGTGGAGGCGCGCCCCGCGCTGCCCGCGTGCTCCGGCAGGTCCACCGGGCGCAGGAAGGTGTTCCAGAACGCCTCGGTCGTGCCGTAGCCGTTGAAGATCCGCGGGGTGAGCACCCGCTGGTAGCGCAGGGCGGCGGCCCGGTCCAGCGGGGCGCCCATGGTGACGATGCCGCGCAGCGTCGACAGGTCGCGCCCCGACCGCTCCTGCGCGTCGGCCAGCCGCTCCAGATTGGTCGGCGCGCCGATCAGGAAGGTGAGACCCCGCTCCTGGACCAGATCGAGGACGGTGTCCGCGTCGAAGTGGCGCAGCGGCACCACCTCGCCGCCGGCGTAGAACACCGGGTTGGGGCCGCCCGCGTACAGACCGCCCCGGTGGAACCACGGCGTCATGTTGAGTGTGCGGTCCTCTGGCGACAGCGGGAAGTGCATGATCACGTCATGCGCGGAGAGCACCTCGGTGGCGTTGTTGAGCGGTACGCCCTTGGGCAGTCCCGTGGTGCCGGAGGTGTAGAGCCGGGTGGTCTCCGTGTAGATACCGCCGGCGGGTTCGGGCAGGGGCGCCAGGTCCGCGCCGCTCGCGGCCAGTTCGGTGAACGGTACGGAGCCCGGCAGCGGCCGGTCGTCGGGGGCGCCCGATTCGACATGGGCGACCAGCGCCGGGGTGTGCCCGGCGAGCGACAGCGCGCGGCCCGCGTTCTCGGCGACGGCCGTGTCGTACACGAAAGCGGCGGGGCGCCCGCTGTCCAGCACATGGGCCGTCTCGCCGGGCGCGAGCCGGAAGTTGACGGGTGAGCCGATCGCGCCGAGCCGCTGGGTGGCCAGATAGAGCAGCGCGAACTCGGGCCCGTTGAAGAGCTGGTACGCCACCAGGTCACCCGCCCGCACCCCGGCGGCGGCGAGCCCCGCGGCGCAGCGCTCGGTCTCGGCCGCCAGCTCGGCGTACGTCCAGCTCCGCCCGGTCGCCGGGTCGGACATGGCGGTCGAGCGCGCGTACCGGTGGGCGTTGCGCCGGAAGCCGGACCAGTACGTGAACTGCCGCTCGAAGACGGCGCGGAAGGCGGCCGGGTCGTAGCCGGGTGGAGGGGTGTCTATCGGATCCGGGGTGTTCATCGCGTTGTTCCTTCGTTCCTTGTGGTGTTCCTTGTGGGCGGGGGAGGGCGTCAGACGGCTTTCAGCACGGCCACGCAGTTCTGGCCGCCGAAGCCGAAGGCGTTGACCGCGGCCGCCCGTACCCCGGTCTTGCGCGCCGTGCCGGGCACGTAGTCGAGATCGCACTCCTCGCCCGGCGTTTCGAGATTGATCGTCGGCGGTACGACCCCGTCCCTGATGGCCAGCGCGCACACCATCGCCGACAGCGCGCCGGCGGCGCCGATGAGATGGCCGACCATCGACTTCGGCGAGCTGATCGCCGTGTCGTAGGCGTGCGTCCGGTAGACCTCCTTGATCGCCCGGGTCTCGGCGAGGTCGTTGATCCGGGTGCTGGTGCCATGGGCGCAGATGTAGTCCACGTCGGCCGCCTCGGTGCCCGACGAGCGCAGCGCCCCGCGCATCGCCGCCACCGCGCCCGCGCCGCTCGGGTCGGGCGCGCTGACATGGAACGCGTCCGAGGTCAGCGCGCCGCCCGCGATCTCCGCGTACGCCCGGACGCCACGCGCGCGTGCGTGCTCGGCCGATTCCAGGACACAGACGACGGCGCCCTCGCCGAAGACGAAGCCGTCCCGGTCGGCGTCGAACGGCCGGCTGGCACGGGCCGGGTCGTCGTTACGGCGGGACAGCGCGCCCATGTTGGACAGGCCGGTGAACATCACCGGCGTGATCGCCGAGTCGGTGCCGCCCGCGATCACCACGTCGGCCTCGCCCGACAGGATCAGCCTGCGCGCCTCCAGCAGGGCGTAGATCCCGCTGGCGCAGGCCAGCGCGCTCGCCGTGACCGGGCCGCGCACACCGAGGTCGATGGCGACCTCGCAGGCCGGCATGTTCGGGATGACGGACGACACGAAGTACGGGGAGACGCCGCGCGGATCGGCGTGCATCAGGTCGACGGCCGCCTCGACGCCGTCCATCCCGGCGACCGCGTTGTTCAGGACGATCCCGACGCGCTCGGCGTCGATGCCGCCGTCCGCCGCGCCGACCGTGAGGCCGGCGTCGGCCACAGCCTCCCGCGCCGCCGCCACGGCCAGCTGTGAGAAGCGGGCCGAGCGGCGCTGCCGCTTGCGGTCGAAGAGGTCGGCCGGGTCGAAGCCCTTGACCTCGCCGGCGATCCCGGTCGCCATCCCCGACGCGTCGAAGCGCGTGATCGGGGCGATCCCCGACGTGCCCGCGAGGAGCGCCTGCCAGGTGCTTTCCCGGTCGTTGCCGACGGGGGTGAGGGCGCCGAAGCCCGTCACCACGACTTGCTGGTTGTTCTGCACGGCATTCCTCCTGCTCGGACCACGATCCGGCCGTGGCTCTGAAAAATCACCGGTTCTGCGCGATCCGGTTCTGCGCGCTCGCGTTCCGCGCGATCCCGTTCCGCCCGTCCCGGCCGTTCCGGTTCTGCTGTCGTGGGCTCCGGTTCCGCGCGATGCGATGCGCGGCCCGCAGCCCTTCCGCCGTGGCGCGCACGGCGTTGAGTCCTTCGGTGCCCGCGGCGCCGCCCGCCGTCTCGAACGGGATGCCGGCCGCGCTCAGCAGGGCCGCCGCGTCACGTTCCGGTTCTTGTCCCGCCGCGAGCACCACGTGGTCGGCCGCGACGAGCTGCGGCTGCCCCTCGGCGTCCACGATCCGTACGCCGTCGCGGGTGATCTCCTCGTACCGCACCCCGGTGAGGGTGCGGACCCCGGCCGAGCGCAGCTCAGCCATGACCACCCAGCGGGTGCTCGGACCGATGCCCGCGCCGATCCGGCCGGTCCGCCGCATCAGGGTCACCTCGCGCGGGCCGCGCCCCGGGCGGTGCTCGGCCCGCGTCGCCGCAGCGGTAATCCGCGGCGCTGTCAGGTCGTGCGCCGCCAGGAACTCCTCCGGTGTCACCTTCGCGTACGGATCGCCGGTCAGCAGATGCGCCAGGTCCACCGCGATCCCGCCGCCACCGACGATCGCGACCCGGGGGCCGAGCGTGTGGGGGTCGGCGAACGCCTTCGGGTAGTCGACGACATGGGGGAGCGCCAGGCCGGGCAGCGTCGGCAGGCACGGCACGACACCGGTCGCCAGCACCACACCGTCCAGCTCCCGCAGCGCCGCGAGGTCGCCGTGCCCGATCCGGTGGCCGAGCCGCAGCGGTACGTCCAACTCGGCCAGTTCCCTGACCCGGTGGCGCACGGTCTCGCCGAACTCGGCCTTCCCCGGCACCCGGGCGGCCAGCCGGAACTGGCCGCCGGGCTCGGCCGCCGCCTCGAAGACCTCGACCTGATGGCCGAGCCTGGCCAGCGTCCTGGCCGCCTCAAGTCCTGCGGGCCCGGCCCCGATCACGGCGTACCGGCCGGCGCGGCCGGGCGCGGGCCGCGCCCGCGCCGGGAACTCCCGCTCGTACCCCGCACGCGGGTTGACCAGGCAGGACACCCGTTCCGTACCGAAGGAGCGGTCGATGCACGCCTCGTTGCAGGCGATACAGATGTCCACCGAATCGCCCCGCCCCGCAGCGGACTTGGTGACGATCTCGGCGTCGGCGAGGAACGGCCTGGCCAGGGCGACGAAGTCGACCTCGCCGCCCGCCAGCACCTCGTCGGCCTGGGCGAGCCGGTTGAAGCGGTTGGACGCGATGACGGGCACCGCGCCGTGGCCGGCCGCCCGCAGCGCCCGCTTGATCTCCTTGGCGTGCACCGCCCAGGTACCGGCCGGCACCTGCGCCTGCACCGTGGGCACCTGCGACTCGTGCCAGCCGACCCCCACGGCCAGCGCGTCGGCGCCCGCCCCGGCGAGGGCCACGGCCAGCGCGGCCGTCTCCTCGCGCGGTGTGCCGTCCGGCACCAGATCGGCGCCGGACATCCGGAACAGCACGGGGAAGTCCGGTCCGACCTCGGCCCGTACGGCGCTCAGCACCGCGACCGGGAAGCTCCTGCGCCGCTCCGCGTCGCCGCCCCACGCGTCACCGCGCCGGTTGGTGAGCGGCGCGGTGAACTGGTTGATCAGATAGCCCTCGGAGCCCATCACCTCGACGGCGTCGAAGCCCAGCTCACGCGCCACCCCCGCGCCCCTGGCGAAGTCGGCGACCGTCGCCAGGATCTCCTCGTGCGTCAGCTCCCGCGGAGTGACGCGGGCGAAGCGGCTGAAGACGGCCGACGGCGCGACCGGTGGGCCGCCGTCGGTGCCGGGCGCGCCGGGCAGCGCGTACCGCCCGGCGTGGAAGAGCTGGAGGGCGATCAGACCGCCCGCCTCGTGCACCGCGTCCGCCGCCCGGCGCAGCGCCGCCCGGTGGCCCGGGTCGTCGGCCATGCCGTACCCGGGCCCGCCCGCGCCGGCCGGACTCACCGCCGTACCGCCGGTGACGATCAGCGCGGCCCCGCCCCTGGCGCGCTCCTGGTAGAAGGCGGCGAGCGCGGCGCCGTCGTCGTCCAGGGTCTCCAGGTTGAGGTGCATGGCCCCCATGACGACGCGGTGCGGCAGGGTCAGGCCTCCGATGGCGCCGGGCCGGAAGACGTGGTCGAACACGTGTCTTTTCCCTCTCCTCAGTAGCTCCCCGGCAGTCGCTGTCAGGCGTCGCGCGTCGGGCGCGGCGGCAGCGACAGCGGGCCACCGGTCTCGGAGTGGAACGGCGGCGCGACGATGCTCAGCCCGCCGTCGACCACCAGCGTCTGTCCCGTGATGTAGCCGGACCCGGCGCCGAGCAGGAACAGCACGGTGTCCGCCATCTCCTGCACCGTGCCCGGCCGGTTCGCCGGGATCCGGTCGAGGACGCTGTCCATCGGCGCCATCCCCTCGACCTTGTTGTAGAAGTAGTCCAGCGAGTCGGAGTCGATGAGCCCGCCGTTGACCCCGTTGACGTTGATGCCGTACGGCGCGAACTCCACCGCCATGTACCGCACCCACGACTCGATGGCGGCCTTCATCCCGCCGAGCATCGCGTACGTCGGATAGGCGCGGACCGAGCCGTACGACGACAGCGCGACGATCCGGCCGCCGTTGTCCATCAGCTTCACCGCCTCCTGCGCGCCCAGCACGAAGGGCCGCAGATTCATCGCGTACGACCGGTCGAGGTGGTGCGGACCGACGTCGACGATGTTCTTGAACGCGCTCGCCGCCGCGTTCGACACGAAGTGGTCGAGCCGCCCGCAGCGCCGCGCCACCTCGTCGAACAGCGCCTTGACGCCCTCGGTCGTCTCGACGTCCGCCTGGACGGCGAAGCCGCTGCCGCCCGCCTCCTCGACGTCGGCGACGGTCTTCTCCGCCAGATCGGCGTTCTTCTTGTAGTTGACGACGACCGTGCCGCCCTGCCGGGCGAGGGTGAGGGCCAGGGCGCGGCCGATACCGCGCGAGGCCCCCGTGATCAGCGAGACCTGCTCGCCGCCGCCGTTGCCGCCCTGCTGCCTGCTCATCGGGCCGTTCCTTCCGTGTCGTCGGCCGCCGCGCGCTGGAGCAGCTCACGGAAGACCACTGCCTTCTGCACCTCGTTGGTGCCTTCCTCGAAGCGCTGCGCGCGGGCGTCCCGGTAAACGCGTTCGATCTTCTGGGACTTCCAGTAGCCGAGCCCGCCGTGGATCTGCAGCGCCTTGTCGGTGACGTTCGTCAGCATCGTCACGGCGTGCATCTTGGCCATGGACGATTGCATCGACGCGTCGTCGGCGCCCTCCTCGAAGCGGCGCGCCGCGTGCAGGACGAGCTGCCGCGCCGCCTCGATGTCGGCGGCGTTCTCGGCGAGCATGAACTGGATGGCCTGGCGCTGGGTGAGGGACTTGCCGAAGGTCACCCGGCTGCGCGCGTAGTCGATCGCGAGCGACTGCGCCCGCTGCGCGAGCCCCACACAGCTCATCGCGACGGAGATCCGCGAGGGGGTGAGGAAGCCGCCGAGGAAGACCTCAAGTCCCTGCCCCTCGGCGCCGAGCCGGTGGTCGACCGGGACCGGCGTACGGTCGAAGGTCAGCGAAGCGTGGTCCGTGCCGGTGACGCCCATGGTGTTCGAGGTGTCCTCGGCGGTGAGCCCCGCCGCGTCGCGCGGCACCAGCAGCGCGACGGTGCCTTCGTGACCGGAGCTGCCCTCGACCCGGGCAGCCAGCAGGTAGTAGTCGCAGCGCATCCCGAAGGTGATCAGGTGCTTGCGGCCCGACAGGTAGTACGTGTCGCCCTCCCGCACCACCGACGTGGTGATGTCGGCGCCGGTGCCGTTGCCCGGCTCGGTCAGCGTGAAGGCGATCTTGATCTCGCCGGTGACCGAGGGGATGACGAAGCGCTTGCGCTGCTCGTCGGAGGCGTGGCCGTCCATGGACCGCCAGATGCCGTTGACGACGTGCACGATCATCCGGACCGAGCCGTGGGAGCGGGAGAAGACCTCCATCAGCTCCATCCACCGCGCGAAGCCCAGCCCCGCACCGCCGTACTCGCGGGGCGCCGCGATCCGCAGGAACCCCAGGCTGTTCAGCTCGGCCCACAGCTCCTCCGGTACCTCCCCGGTCTCCTCGATCCGCTCGGCCCAGCGTTCGCCGGGCCCCTCCACCCACCGCTCGACCTGCTCGCGGAGCTGGGGGAACCGCTCTTCTCGCGTCATGTGCTGCTTCTGCCTTCTTCTTCCGTCATAACTGAGTGGTACCCGGCCGGTGCCGGAGCGCGTCAGGGCTTGTCAGGGCTTGTCGGTGGTTGTCGGTGCTTGTCAGTGGTTCTCTTCGGTGTGCGGCCGCAGCCCGCGGGCCCGCTCGCGCAGTTCGAACTTCTGGACCTTGCCGATGGGGTTGCGGGGGAGCGTCGCGATCGGCTCCAGCCGCTCGGGCCAGTACTGCTTGGCGACCTGGTGTTCGTCGAGATAGCGGCACATCGCATCGAATCCCAGCTCGGCGCCGTTTTTGACGACCACGAACGCGCAGGCCCGCTCGCCCAGCCGTTCGTCGGGCATCGCCACCACGGCGACGTCGTCGACCGCCGGGTGCGCGAACAGCAGTTGCTCGATCTCGGCGACGGGGATCTTCTCGCCGCCCCGGTTGATCACGTCCTTGACGCGTCCGGTGATCCGCAGGAAACCGGAGCCGTCGATGGTCGCCAGGTCGCCCGTGCGGTACCAGCCGTCCTCGGTGAAGACCTCGGCCGTCAGATCGGGCCTGCCCAGATAGCCGTCGAACACGGTGGGGGAGCGCAGTTCGAAGTTGCCCTCCTCGCCCGCCGGCAGCACCCGGCCCACTTCGTCGGTGACGCGCAGCTCGATGCCGTCCAGCGCGCGGCCGTCGGAGCCCCAGCGCTGTCCCGGCTCGTCGGACGGCGCCGACAGCGCGCCGAGACACGTCTCCGTCGTACCGAAGGCCCCGCACACGTCGGCGCCGAGCACCCGCCCCGCCCGCTCGGCCAGACCGCGCGGCACGGTCGCGCCGGTGGCCACGAAGATCCGCAGGGAGCGGGGTGTGTCGCCGCTCTCCTCCACCGTCCTGACCAGGTCGGAGAGGAACGGCGTCGCCGCCTGTACGAAGGTCGCGCCGTGCTCGTTCAGCGACCGCACGGCCCGCTCCGGGTCCCACTCGGACTGCAGGATCTGCGGTACGCCGAGGACGGTCGCCAGCACCATCCCGTACAGGAACCCGGTCTGGTGGGCGAGCGGCGACGGCACCCAGATCGCGTCGTACGCGCCGAGCCCGAGGTGTCTGATCTCCATGGACGCGGCTCTGACCAGGTTCGCCGACGGCTGGGTCACGCCCTTGGGCTCGCCGGTGGTGCCCGAGGTGAACAGCAGCTGCGCCGTCATCGCGGGGGTGGGTTCGACCGCGTCGAGAGCCGCCCTGTCGATCGTCGTGTCCGCGAGCGCCTGCTCCCAGTCGTGTACGGCGGGGCCGCCGGCCGGGAAGTCCGGCAGCCGCGCGGGGCCCTTGGCCGAGGGGAGTACGACGACATGTTCGAGCGCGGAGCTGTCCTCGGCCGGCAGGCCCACCAGCTCGTCGGCCGGGCGGCGCGAGCGGTAGCTGTCGGCCACCACCAGGACCCTGGCCCGCGAGCGGCGCAGTACGTGTCCGACCTCGCGCTCCCGGAAGAACGGGATGATCGGGCAGCACACCGCGCCGATCCGCAGACACGCCAGGGACAGCACCACGAACTCGGCCCGGTTGGGGAGCTGGTAGGCGACGTGCTCACCCGGCCGCACCCCGAACCTCAGCAGTGTCGCCGCCGTCCGCTCGACCCGCTCGGCCAGCTCCCGCCAGCTGACGGTCTCGTCGCCGTCGGGCCGTACGTCCACCACGGCGGTGTCCTCGGGGCGGGCGGCGGCCCGCCGCGCCAGCCACTCGGGCAGCGTGATCCGCGCCGCCAGCTCCGGCTTGCCGACTTCCTTCTCCAGCCGCCGGACCGCGGCCCTGCCGGGCCGGGTCCCGCCGTCCTCGACGGACATGGGCACTCCCAGGGTGTTCATCGCGTCGAGGAACGTCGGATACGAGATCCGGTACGCGTTCGGGTAGGTGAGGGTCGAGTGGCCGCGGGCCCGGGAGGACGCCACGGCCAGCGACATCAGCACCCGGTGGTCGTTGAACGACGACAGCTTCGCGCCGACCAGAGCGCCCACCCCGCGCACCCGCAGCGCGTCGCCGGACAGCTCCAGGTCGCCGCCCATGGCGTTGAGCTGGAGCATCGCCGCCGCCCTGTCGGACTCCTTGAGCCGGGTGTGCGCGATGTTCTCGAACACCGACTCGCCGTAGGCGAAGGTGCTGAGCGTGGCCAGGACCGGCAGCATGTCGGGCACGTCACGGCAGTCGACGGTGACGGCCTTCAGCTCGGGCGCCCGCTGCCTGATCCGTACCCCGCCCGCCGCCTCGTCCAGCTCCATGGGCACGCCCATGGCCCGGGCGATGTCGAGGAAGTGGAACTCGGGGTGGTCGGCGGGGCCGCCTTCGAGCCGGTCCATGCCGCGCAGCAGCACGTCGGACGGGTGCAGGGCGGCGGCGGCGATACCGAAGGCGGCCGAGCCGATGTCGGGCGGCAGCGTCAGCTCGGTGGGCGTGGCCTCCTGCCCTGGGGCGATGTCGAAGCGCCGCCAGTCGGCGGAGACGCTCACCTCAAGGCCGAACTGCCGCATCATCGCGACGGTCAGTTCCAGGTAGGAGCGCTCGTTCAGCTCGCCCTCGACCTCGATGGTGGTGGGCCCCGTCGCGAACGGCGCGAGCAGGATGAGCCCCGAGATCCACTGCGAGAGCGTCCCGGCGATCCGGACATGGCCGCCGGCCGGCCGGCCGCCCCGGACATGCACCGGCGGGCAGTCGTCGGCCGACTCCAGCTCGACCCCGAGCTGCCGCAGCGCCGTCAGCAGCGGACCGACGGGCCGGCGCCTGAAGTACTTCTGGCCGGTCACGGTGACCGGCCGGTCGGAGAGCGCGGCGAGGCCGATCATGAAATAGAGGGTGGTGCCGGAGCTGCCCGCCGACACGGCGGCGCGGCGGGGCCGGTAGCGGCCGCCGAGCCCGTGCACCACGAACGTGTCACCGTCCGTCGTGATCTTGACACCGAGGCCGCGCAACAGCCCCACGGTGTACTGGACATGCCGGGCGTCGGAGAGCCCGTGCACCCGGCTGACCCCGTCGGCGAGCGAGGCGAGGATCAGCGCGCGGTGCGCGTGGTACTTGGAATTGGGGACGAGGACTTCACCGGTCAGCTGGTGCTGGATCCCCTTGACGAGAAGATGCATGTGGGCGTGCTACTCCCTGGCCATGGGCGGGCACACCGCGTCACGGAGCGCAGGCGGCGGAGCCCCACGGCCGCCGGGCGCGGGGCGCCGGGGCAGCACGAACAGGGCCTCGGACGCCGGAGTGCCGTGGCTCGGTGTTGGAACCGTCCGCAAGACGGCAGTGGTTACGTTATGAAACCGGGCGCGGTCAGACGTGTGACATCGCCGGTCGATCCGAGGAGTAGCCCATACGAGGGATGTCGGACCCGGCCGGTGCCTGCCGCTGGTTCGGGTGATGTGTGGGGAGCGCCGGGTGGGCGCTCGCGGGGGCTAATCGCCGTGCGCGGGTGGCGACATCCGGCGACGCGGGGAACAGATCGGACGGCTGTCATGGCGCGGGGCCCGTGCGGTGGGGCCCACTGGTCGTGGCAGTTGCCGAGGTGCGCTCGTACGGTCCGGGCGGGACCGTACGGGGAAGAGCGTCCGGATGACGAGCCCGCGCGTGCCGGCGCCGGGGAGGCGGGGGCGGTGCAGAGGGTGCTCAGTCATACGAGCTTTATATCAATGCTTTGTACATCTATCCATCCTGCCCCTGGTCCGGGCCGCGCGTAGGCTGCGGCCAGGGATTCGGTCGCTGGGTGAAGGGACGAGTAACCATGGCTGGACGACTGACCGGGAAGGTCGCATTCATCACCGGCGCCGCACGCGGGCAGGGCCGGGCGCACGCGGTGCGGCTGGCGAGCGAGGGGGCCGACATCGTCGCGGTCGACCTGGCGGGGCCGCTGCCGCACGTGCCGTACGATTCGCCGACTCCGGCCGACCTCGAAGAGACCGTACGGCTGGTCGAGGCGCAGGACCGGCGGATCGTCGCCGAGCGCTGCGACGTACGGGACCTCGAAGCGATGCGCGCCGCCGTCGACAGTGCCGTCGCCGAACTCGGCCGGCTGGACGTCGTGGTGGCCAACGCCGGCATCTGTATCCCGGCGGCCTGGGACCGGACGACGCCCGCGGTGTTCCAGGACACGATGGACATCAATGTCGTCGGCGTCTGGAACACCGTCATGGTCGGAGCCCCGCACCTGATCGCGGCAGGCGGCGGCTCGATCATCCTGACCAGCTCCTACGCGGGCAAGAAGATGCAGCCGTTCATGGTCCACTACACGGCCAGCAAACACGCCGTGACGGGCATGACCCGTGCCTTCGCCGCGGAACTCGGCCCGCACCGGATCCGGGTCAACAGCGTCCACCCCGGAGCGGTCAACACCCTGATGGGCTCGGGCCGGATGGTCGAGGAACTCGACGCGGCGTCGCAGACGAACCCGCCGCTCGCCGCGATGGGCACCCCGTTCCTGCCGCAGTGGTCGGCGGAGCCGGAGGAGATCGCTGCGACGGTGGCGTTCCTCGCCTCCGACGACGCGGGCTACATCACGGCCGAGCACATCAGCATCGACGGCGGCGCCCAGTACTACTAGGGCCTACTGGACCTAAGGGCTGTCCGGACGGCGCATCGCGGCGGCCACGACCTCGCCCACCAGCACCGCCGTCGCCGCGGGGCCGCGCAGCGGGGCCGTCGGCAGGATCGATGTGTCCGCGACGCGCAGTCCGCTGACCCCGTACACCCTGCCGTACTGGTCGACGACCGCGCCCGGATCGTCCGGCGGCCCCATCGGCGCGCTCGCGCAGGCGTGCACCGACGTGCCGAGCCGGCCGGCGATCCACCGGTCGAGCCCGCCGTCGTCGGCCAGGACCCGCGGATCCGGTCCGGCCCGCCCCGCGGCGACGGCGCCGAACGCGCGCGACGCGATCACCGCAGCCGTGACCCGTACCGCCTCGCGCATCCTGCGCCTGCTGTCGGCCGTGGACAGATAGCCGTAGTCGATCCGCGGCGGCACCCCGGGGTCGGCGGACACCAGCCGCAGCTTCCCCACGGACTCCGGTGCCTGGACGGAGACGAGGAACGGCAGGGGTGCGCCCGGGACCGCCGTCGTCCCGCCGACCAGGCCCGCCATCGGCACCAGCGACTGCAGGATCTCCAGATCGCCGGAGTGCCCGCCGTCCGACGACGACAGGTGGAGGCTCCCGCCCAGCCAGTTGCCTTCGGGCGCCGGCAGCTCGGACGAGGGAGCCCACTCGACGACGACCTGCGGATGGTCGCCGAAGCCCGCGCCCACGCCCGGGGCGTGCCGTACGACCGGCACCCCGAGCCGTTCGAGGTCGGCGCGCGGGCCGATGCCCGAGAGCAGCAGCAACTGCGGCGAGGCGAAGGCCCCGGCGCAGAGCACGACCTCACCGGCCCGTACGGTCTCCCGTCGGCCGGCGCGCTCCAGCTCGACCCCGACGGCGCGGGCGCCCGCCGTCCCGCCGCCCTCGACCAGGACCCGCAGGACGGTGCTGTCGCCGCTGACGTCGAGGTTGGGCCGGGCAAACGCGTCGAGCAGATAGCTGAGACCGGTGTTCACCCGCACACCCGCGTCCGTGTTCGTCGGCACGGGACCGAAGCCGGGCGCGCCCTGGTCGTTCTTGTCGGGCTCGGCGGGAAAGCCCAGCTCGGCGGCGGCGGCGCCGAACCCGGCCGCCGCGGGGTGGCCGAGCGAGGTGCGCCGGACCCTGACGGGACCCGAACCGCCGTGCACCGCCGACGAGCCGTGGTCCAGGTCGGTCTCCAGGCCGCGCAGGAACGGCAGGACCCGGTCGAAGGACCAGGCGTCGTTGCCGGCCGCCGACCACCGGTCGAAGTCGGCGCGCCTGGCGCGGACGAAGTACCCGCCGTTGATCGTGGTCGAGCCGCCGAGGAACCGGCCCCTGACGACGGTGTACGGGCGCTCCGGCGTGAGGTGCGCCGGATACTCCGTACCGGCGGGGTGGCCCGGCCAGGCGCCCGGGACCAGCCGCCCGTCCAGCAGTCCGGGCCCGAAGCCGGCCGCGCGCAGCGGTACGGGTCCGGCCTCCACCAGCAGCACCCGGCGGTCGCCGTCCTCGCTGAGCCGCGCGGCGAGCGGCGCTCCGCTCGCCCCCGCGCCGACGACCACCACGTCGTGCCGGATCACCTGGGCGGGTCCTCGGCGAAGGTCTCGCTCAGCACGTCGAACGCCGACCACAGCAGCTCCCGCAGATCACTGCCGTCCCGTCTGAGCCACTGCTCGTACGCGGACAGCGAGGCGGCCAGGAACGTCCAGGCGATCACCTGCGGCCGCAGATCGTCCTCGGACACACCGAGTCTGCGGGCGGCGTACTCGGCGACCACCTGCCGCCAGGACGCGTAGCGCAGCGTCGAGTGCGCGACCAGCGACGGCACGTTCAGCAGGAGGTCCATCCGGCGTTTGTGGTACTCGATCTCCTCGGCGGGGAACTGGTTGAACTCGACGATGGCGGAGCGCAGCGCGTCCAGCAGGGGGGTCTCCTGCGGGGTGGCGCGCAGATACTCGCGCATCTGCTCCACGAGGTCGTCGAAGTCGCCCCACGGGACGTCGTTCTTCGACCGGAAGTAGCGGAAGAAGGTGCGCCGCCCGATGCCGGACGCGTTGGCTATGTCGTCCACCGTCGTCTCGGCGAAGCCGCGTTCCACGAAGAGCTGGAGCGCGACATGGCTCAGCTCGCCCACCGACGTCGATGGCTGTCTGCCGGCGCGCGCCGCAGGCCGTGGGACGCCGGCTGAGGAAGTCACATCTTTCCCTTTCTTCCATTTGACACCGGGTGCCATTACAGTGGCGATTATCAGGCAGACAGGGACCGGCGGCCAGCCGGTACCGCGTCATCAAGCCGCAGAGGAGCATCGTATGAACGACCTCCAGATTGTCCCTTCCGGCGAGCAGTCCAGCGCTTCCGACGCCGCCGCGACAGCCGACACCGCACCGCGTCCCGATTCCGTCATCGAGGCCGACGACCTCGTCGAGGAGATCTCGATCGACGGCATGTGCGGCGTCTACTAGCCGCCGCGCCGTGACCGGCATGGACATCGATCGTCCCTGGGACCTGCATCCACAGGTCTCGGTACGGCCCGAACCCTTCGGTGCGCTGCTGTACCACTTCGGGACGCGCAAACTCTCGTTCCTCAAGGACCGCCGCCTGCTGACCGTCGTCCAGTCACTCGCGGACGCTCCCACCGCGCGGGCCGCGTGCACGGCCGCCGGTGTCGCCGAGCCCGAAGTGCCGCGCTACAGCCGGGCTCTCGCGACGCTCGCCCAGTCGTCGATGGTGGTGGAAAGGATCTCATGACCGCGCTCCAGGACACTCCCACCCGCAGTGCGGGCAGCAAGCCGCTCGTCGACCTGTTCGAGTACGGGCTCGACGCGCCGATCTGTCTCACCTGGGAGCTCACGTACGCCTGCAACCTCTCCTGCACCCACTGCCTGTCCAGCTCGGGACGGCGCGACCCGCGCGAACTGAGCACGGCTGAGGCGAAGGCGGTGATCGACGAGCTCGAACGCATGCAGGTCTTCTACGTCAACATCGGCGGCGGCGAACCGACGGTACGCGCCGATTTCTGGGAGCTCGTGGACTATGCCACAGCCCATCACGTGGGCGTGAAATTCTCCACGAACGGCGTGAAGATCACCCCGGAGGTGGCCGAGCGGCTCGCCCGGAACTCCTACGTCGACGTGCAGATCTCCCTCGACGGCGCGACCGCCGAGGTCAACGACGCCGTACGCGGCCCCGGTTCGTACGACATGGCCCTGCAGGCCATGGCCAATCTCTCCGCCGCAGGGATGGAGAACTTCAAACTGTCCGTCGTCTGCACCCGGCACAACATCCCGCAGATGGACGAGTTCAAGGAGATCGCCGACCGCTACGGGGCCCAGCTCAGGCTGACCCGGCTGCGCCCCTCGGGGCGCGGCGCCGACGTGTGGGACGAGCTGCACCCCACCCGCGACCAGCAACGCGAGCTGTACGACTGGCTCGTGGCGCACGGCGACAGCGTGCTGACCGGTGACTCGTTCTTCCACCTCTCCGCCTTCGGGGAGGCGCTGCCCGGGCTCAACCTGTGCGGCGCCGGACGTGTCGTCTGCCTGATCGACCCGATCGGCGACGTCTACGCCTGCCCGTTCGCGATCCACGACGAATTCCTCGCCGGCAACATCCGTACCCCCGGCGGCTTCACCGGCGTCTGGCGGCAGTCCGAGCTGTTCCAGCGGCTGCGCCAACCGCAGTCCGGGGGAGCCTGCGCCTCCTGCCAGTTCTTCGACACCTGCAAGGGCGGGTGCATGGCGGCGAAGTTCTTCACGGGCCTTCCGCTGGACGGCCCCGACCCCGAGTGCGTCCAGGGGTACGGCGAGCAGCTGCTCGCCGGCCGCACTTCACAGACTCCCGTCCCGAAATCCTCGGCGGATCACTCCCACCGCACCACCCGGGCCGCGCGCCCGGGTCCGGTGGCCCTGACCCTCACCCGCCGCGCGGAGCTGGACGGGCCTCCGGTCAGCGACTGCGCCGAGAGCCCGCTCGCCGGGTTCCGGCCGGAGTAGCCGGCCCCGGAGCAGTACAACAACACAGCCCGCACAGGCGCGTTCGACGGGAACGCGTCTCTGCGCGATGGCGAAATATGATGAGAAAGGTGCACGTAATGGGGCGTGTAGAAGGCAAGGTCGCATTCATCACGGGGGCAGCACGAGGACAGGGCCGCAGCCACGCGGTCAGGCTGGCGCAAGAGGGCGCCGACATCATCGCGGTCGACATCTGCGAGGACATACCCGGCGTGGTCTATTCAGGGGCCACCGAGGACGATCTCGCCGAGACCGTGCGCCAGGTGGAAGCCCTGGACCGCAGGATCGTGGCGCGGAAGGCCGACGTACGGGACCTCGCACAGCTCAAGGAGGCCGTCGGCCAGGGGGTCGCCGAGCTGGGGAAGCTCGACATCGTCTCGGCGAACGCCGGCATCCTCAACACCCCGGCCCCGGCCGAGGACCTGGCCGAGGACAGCTGGGCCACCATGATCGACATCAATCTGACCGGCGTGTGGAAGACCTGCGCCGCGGCGATCCCGCATCTCAAGGCCGGCGGCAGCGGCGGCTCGATCATCCTCACCAGCTCCGAGGCGGGCCTGATCGGCTATCAGAACGTCGCGCACTACGTCTCCGCCAAGCACGGCGTGGTCGGACTCATGCGCACCCTCGCGCTGGAGCTCGCGCCGGACAGCATCCGGGTCAACAGCCTCCACCCCACGCAGGTGGACACGGACATGATCCAGAACGAGTCGACGTACCGGATGTTCAGCCCGGACCTCGACCACCCGACCAGGGACGACTTCGCCGTGGCCTCACAGGCCGTCAACGCCCTGCCGATCCCGTGGGTCGAGTCGGTCGACATCTCCAACGCCCTGCTGTTCCTCGCCTCGGACGAGGCGCGCTACATCACCGGCGTTCCGCTGCCGGTCGACGCCGGCTGCTTCCTCAAGTGACAGACCCGCACCCAGCACCACCGAAGACTTCAAGACAAGGAGACACGCAATGGGGCGTGTAGAAGGCAAAGTAGCGTTCGTCACCGGCGCGGCACGCGGCCAGGGCCGCAGCCACGCGTTGCGCCTCGCCCAGGAGGGCGCGGACATCATCGCGATAGACATCGCATCCCAGATAGATTCCGTCCCGTACGCCATGGCGACACCGGACGACCTCGCCGAGACCGTACGCCAGGTGGAAGCCCTGGACCGCAGGATCGTCGCCACCCAGGCCGACGTACGCGACTTCGAAGCGGTGAAGCGGGCGGTCGACGACGGCGTCGCCCAGCTCGGCCGGCTCGACATCGTCTCGGCCAACGCCGGCATCTTCAGCTTCGGCACGATGGACGAACTCAGCGAGACCCAGTTCGCCGACATGATCGACGTCAATCTGACCGGTGTGTGGCGCACCGCCAAGGCGGCGATCCCGCATCTCAAGGCGGGCGGCAACGGCGGCTCGATCATCCTGACCAGCTCGACGGCCGGGTTGATGGGCATGGAGAACATCGGCCACTACGTGGCGGCCAAGCACGGTGTCGTGGGGCTCATGCGCACTCTCGCGCTGGAGCTGGCGCCGGACAGCATCCGGGTCAACAGCGTGCACCCCACGTCGGTCAACACCGACATGATCCAGAACTCGGCCGCCTACGAGCTGTTCTCGCCCGACCTCACCCCCGAGGAGCGGAACAGGGACGTCCTCGCACCGCGCTTCGCCGCGATGAACGCGCTGCCGATCCCGTGGGTCGAGCCGGTCGACATCTCCAACGCCGTGCTCTGGCTGGCCTCCGACGAGTCGCGTTACGTCACCGGCGTCACGCTGCCGGTGGACGCCGGACAGCTCACCAAGTAAGCGACGCCACCATGACAAGGACGAGGACGATTACCACGCAGCGGACAGCCCGGGAGACGTCGACCGCGACGGCCGGTGTGCTGGCGACCCGGGAGCGGATCGCCTCGCGCCTTGTCGGCCGTGAGCGCGAGCTGGAACTCGCGCTCGCGGCGGTCGCCGCCGGGCGTGATCTCGTGCTGGAAGGCCCCCCGGGCACCAGCAAGACCACCATGCTCAGGGCGATCACCGACGAATGGGGCATCCCCCTGGTGTTCGTGGAAGGCAACGCCGATCTGACCCCGGCCAAACTGATCGGCCATCACAACCCCTCGCGGGTGCTGCGGGAGGACTACAGCGCCGACAACTTCGTCGCCGGACCGCTGGTCGAGGCCATGAGCACCGGCGGCTTCCTCTACCTGGAGGAGTTCAACCGCGCCCCCGAGGACACCCTCAACGCGCTGCTCACCGCGATGGCGGACCGCACCATCCAGGTGCCGCGCGTCGGCCGGATCACCGCCCAGCCGTCGTTCCGGGTCGTCGCCTCGATGAACCCGTACGACAACGTCGGCACGACCCGGCTCTCCATGAGCGTCAGCGACCGGCTCAACCGGATCGTCGTGGACTACCAGGACACCCGGGCCGAGGAAGGCATCCTCGCGCTGCGCACCGAACTGACCGGCGCACTCGCCGAGCGGATCATCGCCGACGCCGTCGCCGTCACCCGGGCCACCCGCGTCCACCAGGACGTACGGCAGGGCAGCAGTGTGCGCGGAGCGATCGACTGCGCCCTCGTCGACCATGAACTCACCCTGCTGCGACAGCTCGCGGGACCGGCCGACGAGCGCTACCCCGAGACGTTCTACGACGCCATGACCGTCGCCCTGTCCGGCCGTATCCGCATCGACGAGGCGGCCGGGACGACCCCGGAACGCGTCCTGCGCGAGATCTGGGAGAACCGCTTCGTGCTGGACCCGGCACGCGCCGAACCTGGCTGAAGAGCTGTGGCCGCCGACTCGCCGCTGCGCCGTGAGACGGCTCGCGCCACAGCCACGAGCAGGCCGCTGCGCCGTACCCCGAAGAAGCTGGACGAGGATCCGATGGTGTTCGAGACCGTGCTGGGCACCGGCGGGGCCGTGCTGCGCGCCCAGCCGCGCGGCGGCACGGCGCGCGAGCGGCCCGCAGGCCCGGGAGCGGGCTTCACCGACGAGGAAGGACACCTGCTCACCGCCACCGACGAGGAGGCGGTCGACCCCGAGGTGCGGGCACGGGCCAGGGCCATCGCGGCCCGGCTCTCGCTGCCCAAGCCGAAGCGGGCCAGCACCGCACGGCGCGCCACCGGCCGGCTCGCCAGCCTGCCCTACCGGGACAGGAGCGACGAGATCGACCTCGACCGCACCCTGGAGAGCCTGGCCGAGCACCCGGTGCCCGAGGACGAGGACATCTACGTCTTCGAGCGGGTCCACGCCCGCAGGTCCGTGGTCCTCGCCGTCGACCTGTCCGGCTCGATGAAGGGCGAGCGGGTCCGCACGGCGGCGGCGACCGTCGGCGCGCTCGCCGCCGAACTGGCGCAGGACGCCCTCGCCGTCATCGCGTTCTGGTCCGACGCGGCGATCCTCCTCGGCCTCGGCGAGCCGGTCCGGCCCGCCGAACTCCTCGACGCGATGCTGCGGCTGCCCGCCAGGGGACTCACCAACGTGGGCTTCCCGCTCCAGCTCGCCGCCCGGCAGCTCGCCGGAGTGCCCGAACCCGACGCGCGGGTCCTGCTGCTGTCCGACTGCGTGCACAACGCGGGCCCCGACCCACGGCCCGCCGCCGCCCGGCTGCCGAGGCTCGACGTGCTGCTCGACACGAGCGGCGAGAAGGACGTCGAACTCGGCACGGAGATGGCCCGGCTGGGCCGCGGCACCTTCCACGCCGTCCGCACCCACCACGATGTCGGGGCCGCGCTCGGCGACATCTTTCGCGCCTGACCCGGATAGGAAAGATCTATGCCTAGGAATCCCTGGTTCGAGACCGTTGCCGAGGCGCAGCGCCGGGCCAAGAAGCAACTGCCCAGCTCGGTCTACGGGGCGCTGGTCGCCGGTTCCGAGCGCGGCCTGACCATCGACGACAACATCGGGGCCTTCGCCGAACTCGGCTTCGCCCCCCGGGTCGTCGGGCACCACGCCGAGCGGGATCTGTCGACCACCGTGCTCGGCGTCGAGACGGCGTTCCCCGTTCTCATCTCACCGACGGGCGTCCAGGCGGTGCATCCGGACGGCGAGGTCGCGGTCGCCCGCGCCGCCGCCAACCGGGGCATCATCATGGGCCTCAGCTCGTTCGCGAGCAAACCGGTCGAGGAGGTCGCGGCGGCCAACCCCAACACCTTCTTCCAGATGTACTGGACGGGTACGCGCGAGGCGATGACGCAGCGCATGGAGCGCGCCAGGGCGGCCGGGGCCAAGGCCCTCATCTCCACCCTCGACTGGTCCTTCTCCAACGGCCGCGACTGGGGCAGCCCGGCCATCCCCGACAAGGTCGACCTCAAAACCATGCTGCGGTTCGCGCCCGACGTACTGCCGCACCCGCGCTGGCTCCTGCAGTTCGCGAAGACCCGCAGCATCCCCGATCTGACCACCCCCAACCTGCGGCCCCCGGGCGGTGTCGCGCCGACGTTCTTCGGCGCGTACGGCGAGTGGATGCAGACCCCGCCGCCCACCTGGGACGACGTGAAGTGGCTCCGCGAGGAGTGGGGCGGGCCCTTCCTGCTCAAGGGCGTCACACGGGTCGACGACGCGCGGCGCGCCGTCGAAGCGGGAGTCTCGGCGATCTCCGTCTCCAACCACGGCGGCAACAACCTCGACTCGACCCCGGGCACGATCCGCATGCTGCCCTCGATCGCCGAAGCCGTCGGCGACGAGATCGAGGTGCTGCTTGACGGCGGCATCCGGCGCGGCGGTGACGTGGCCAAGGCACTCGCGCTCGGCGCCGACGCCGTACTGATCGGCCGCGCCTATCTGTGGGGGCTCGCCGCCAACGGACAGGGCGGGGTCGAGAACGTCCTGGACATCCTGCGCGGCGGCCTCGACTCCGCCGTACTGGGCCTCGGCCACTCCTCGGTCCACGAGCTGTCCCCCGACGACCTGGTGATCCCGCCGGGCTTCACCAGGACCCTGGGCGGCGGTCTCGTGGCCGGGTCGGACAAGCCGAAGGCGGGCCCGACCACACCGCGCGACCAGGACCCGATCGGCTAGCGGGCGCCCGTGTCGCAGGAACACACCGGCTCGTCGGAGCTGGCGCGGCTGGTGTGGCCGCGCGTCCCGGCCGCCGTGACCGTCCTCGTACCGATCGGTTCGACGGAACAGCACGGCCCGCACCTGCCGTTCACCACGGACAGCGTCATCGCGCGGGCCGTCGCGGCGCGGGCGGCGGACCACCCGTCGCTCGCCCGGCCGCACCCGCCGCTGGTCGCGCCGACCATCACGTACGGATCCAGCGGCGAGCACGCGGGCTTCCCCGGCACGGTCTCCATAGGGCGCGAGGCCCTGCTGGCGGTCGTCGTCGAGACGGTGCGCTCGCTGTCCCTGTGGGCAGGGCGGATCGTGTTCGTGAACGGCCACGGCGGCAATGTGCCGACCCTCGACCAGGCCGTCGGCCGGCTGCGCGCCGAGGGGCACGACGTGGCGTGGACGCTGTGCGCGCCGCCGGGCTCCGACGCGCACGCCGGACGTGCGGAGACCTCCGTCATGCTCCATCTCGTCCCCGACGAGGTACGGGTCGAGGCCGCGACCGCGGGCGACACCCGGCCGCTCGCCGAGATCATGCCCGAGCTGATCGCCCACGGCGTGCGGGCCGTCTCCCCGAACGGGGTGCTCGGCGACCCGACGGGTGCGTCGGCCGAGGAAGGCGCGGCGCTGCTGGACGCCATGGTGGCGAGCGCCGTACGGCGGATCGCCCGCTTCAGGGTGGACGCGCGCGGCCGGCTCACGGAGGAGACACCAACGGCAGCGGGGACACCAACGACAGAGGGGACACCGGAAGAATGACGCTCCCGCACGGCTTCGTCGTCCAACTCGACCGCAGGACCCGGGTCGTCGACGGCGGCAGGTCCCTGCTCGGCGGCTTCCCGACCCGGCTGGTGCGTCTGACCGAGCGCGCGAGGCCGCTTGTCACGGGCCGCCGTGTCGTGGTCAAGGACGCGGCGAGCGCGCTGCTCGCCGACCGGCTGCTGGAGACGGGCCTGGCCCACCCCGTCACCGCCGAACTCCCGCCCCACCCGGACCCGCGCTGGACCGTCGTCGTACCGGTACGCGACCGGCCGCGCGAACTCGACCGGCTGCTCACCAGCCTCGGCACCGCGCACCCCGTGATCGTCGTGGACGACGCGTCGTACGAGCCGGCGGCCGTCGGCGCCGTGGCCGCCCGGCACGGCGCGCTGCTGGTGCCCCTCGACGTCAACGTGGGTCCGGCCGCCGCCCGGAACGCCGGGCTGCGGCTGGTCCGCACCCCCTACGTGGCCTTCGTGGACTCCGACGTCGTCCTCCCCGCCACGACGATTCCCACGCTGCTCGGGCACTTCGCCGACCCGAAGGTCGCCATGGCCGTCCCGCGGATCGCCGGGCTGCGCAGCGAAGCGGCCCCCGGCTGGCTCACCCGCTACGAAGAGGCCCGCTCGTCCCTCGACCTCGGCGCGGAACCGGCGCAGGTCCGGCCGGGATCACCCGTCTCCTGGGCCTCCACCACCTGCGTGCTGGCCCGGGTCGACGCGCTGGCCGAGGGGATCGGCGGGTTCGACGACGGGATGCGGGTCGGCGAGGACGTCGACCTGTGCTGGCGGCTCGTCGCGCGCGGACTGCGGGTGCGCTACGACCCATCGGTCACCGCCGAGCACGAACACCGGGCCCGGCTGGGGGAGTGGTTCACCCGCAAGGCGTTCTACGGCACCGGCGCCCACCCGCTCGCCGTACGGCACCCCGAGGCGATCGCCCCGGTCGTCCTCGCCCCCTGGAGCGCGGCGCTGATCGTCGCGCTGCTCGCCCAGCGCCGCTGGTCGGTCCCGGCGGCGGGCGCCCTCTGCGCCGTCACCACCGTACGGATCGCCCGCAAGCTGGACCGCGCCGACCACCCGCTGAAACTGGCCGCCCGACTCACCGCGAACGGCGCCGTCGGGGCGCTCTCCCAGGCGGGCAGCCTGCTGACCCGGCACTGGTGGCCGGCGGCGGCCGCCGGCTGCCTGGTCTCCCGCCGGGTGCGCAGAGCGGTCGCCGTGGCGGCCGTCACCGACATCGCCCTGGAGTACCGCAAGAACCACGGGCACCTCGACCCCGTGCGCTTCGCCGTCGCCCGGCGCCTGGACGACCTCGCCTACGGCGCCGGCGTCTGGTACTCGGCGGCCAAGGGCCACTCGCTCGCGGCCCTGCGCCCGCGCGTCCGCGGCTGACGGCCCCGGCGCGGAACGCCGGAACGCGGAAGTGCCCGCCGGTCTCCCGGCGGGCACTTCCCGTATCCGTACTGCTGTACCGCTCTGTGTCCGAGGGGGGACTTGAACCCCCACGCCCGATAAAGGGCACTAGCACCTCAAGCTAGCGCGTCTGCCATTCCGCCACCCGGACGAGGTGTCTGCCGGGCGGCCATGGGCCGTTCCGACGTGGAAAACCATAGCAAACAATCGACGGTGCCCGATCACACCGCTCGGCCCCCGGACTCCCTTGGGGTCCGGGGCCTGATCGCGGCAGTATGTGGGGAGCAGCCGTATCGAACAGCATCGACCACCGTGGGAGTGAGCAGCGTGAGCGAGCCGAACGCGGGCAGGACCGTATCGGGCGAGGACGAGGTCGTCGACCTCTGCCGTGATCTGATCCGGATCGACACCAGCAACTACGGCGACCACTCAGGCCCCGGTGAACGGGCGGCCGCCGAATACGTGGCGGAGAAGCTCGCCGAGGTGGGCCTCGAACCGAAGATCTTCGAGTCCCATCCGGGCCGGGCCTCGACCGTGGCCCGGATCGAGGGCGAGGACCCGTCCAGGCCGGCCCTGCTCATCCACGGCCACACCGACGTCGTACCGGCCAACGCGGCGGACTGGCGGCACGACCCGTTCTCCGGTGAGATCGCCGACGGCTGCGTCTGGGGGCGCGGGGCGGTCGACATGAAGGACATGGACGCGATGACGCTGGCCGTCGTACGGGACCGGCTGCGCAGCGGCCGTAAGCCCCCGCGCGACATCGTGCTGGCCTTCCTCGCCGACGAGGAGGCGGGCGGCACCTACGGCGCCCGGTATCTGGTCGACAACCACCCGGACCTCTTCGAGGGTGTCACCGAAGCCATCAGCGAGGTCGGCGGCTTCTCCTACACCGTGGACGAGAACCGCAGGCTGTATCTGATCCAGACCGCCGAGAAGGGCATCCACTGGATGCGGCTCACGGTCGAGGGCGCCGCCGGACACGGGTCGATGATCAGCAAGGACAACGCGATCACGGAGCTGTGCGAGGCCGTGGCGCGGGTCGGGCGGCACAAGTGGCCGGTACGGGTCACCAAGAGCGTGCGGTCCTTCCTGGACGAGCTGTCGGACGCGTTCGGTGTCCCGGTCGACCCCGAGGACATGGACAGCACGCTGGAGCGGCTCGGCGGTATCGCCAAGATGATCGGCACCACCCTGTACAACACGGCGACCCCCACCATGCTGGGTGCCGGCTACAAGGCGAACGTGGTTCCGGGACAGGCGACCGCGCATCTCGACGGCCGCTACCTGCCGGGCTACGAGGAGGAGTTCCTCGCCGACCTGGACCGGATCCTCGGCCCGCGCGTGAAGCGCGAGGACGTGCACGCCGACAAGGCGCGCGAGACCAGCTTCGACGGGCCGCTGGTGGACGCCATGCAGGGCGCGCTGCTGGCGGAGGACCCGATCGCCAAGGCCGTGCCGTACATGCTCTCCGGCGGCACCGACGCCAAGTCCTTCGACGACCTCGGCATCCGCGGGTTCGGCTTCGCGCCGCTGAAGCTGCCGCCGGAGCTGGACTTCGCGGGGATGTTCCACGGCATCGACGAGCGGGTGCCGGTGGACGGACTCCAGTTCGGCGTGCGGGTGCTCGACCGGTTCATCGACAACTGCTGAGGACCGTCCACCGGGGACAATCGGCAGTGTGTGCGCACGCGACTGAAAAGGATGAATGCGACGATACGCTCGTAGCCTGATTACTTCCTTCTCGTTACAGGTGTGGCGGTCCGAGGCTTGGACCGCCTTTGCCTACAAGGAGGAAGAATGATCAAGAAGGTCGTCGCTGCTGCGGCTATCACCGGTGGTCTGGTGCTCGCCGGCGCGGGCATGGCCGTCGCCGACTCGGGTGCCCAGGGCGCTGCCCTGAACTCCCCGGGTGTGCTTTCGGGCAATGTCGTCCAGGTGCCGATTCACATCCCGGTGAACGCGTGCGGCAACACGGTCTCTGTGATCGGGCTGCTGAACCCCGCCTTCGGCAACACCTGCGTCAACGCGTGACGTTGTACATCAACCCATGAGGGTTTGAACCCGGGCGGCCCCGGAGTGCGCGCCATGCACTCCGGGGCCGCTGGGCATCCTGCCCCGGCACTTCGGCTCAGGGGCACTTTCGGCAGGTAGAAGGCAGGGATCGAAGCTATGAGACAGGTCACTCGCAAGGGCCTGATCACCGTGGCGGCCGCAGGCGGCGTACTCGCCCTCGGCGGCGGTTACGCGCACGCGGACTCGGGAGCCGCGGGCACCGCGGCGAATTCGCCGGGCGTGCTGTCCGGCAACAACGTCCAGGTTCCGGTGGACGTCCCGGTCAACGTGTGCGGGAACACCGTGAATGTCGTCGGGTTGCTCAACCCGGCCATCGGCAACAGCTGCGCCAACGTCTCGGGCGGCTCGTCCGGGCACGGCGGCGGCTCCCGCGGACACGGCGGTCCGGACGACGGCGGTTACGGCGGCGGCGGTTCGCACAACGGCGGACCGCAGCGCGACGGCGGCTCGCACCACAAGCCGCCGCAGGGCGGTTCACCCGGCGGCGGGCAGCACGGCGGTGGGTCACACGCCGGCGGGTCACACGGCGGTGGTTCGCACAGCGGTTCGCACGGTGGCGGGTCGCACGCCGGGGGTGACGCGGGGAACTCTCCCGGCGTCGGTTCCGGCAACGGGCTCCAGCTGCCGATCGACATTCCCGTGAACGTGTGCGGGCTCGGCATCGACGTCATCGGTCTCGGCAACCCCGTGACCGGCGACAGCTGCGAGAACGACGCACCGCCGGTGGTCACCCCGCCCGAGCGGCCCGTTACCCCGGGCACACCGCATCCGCACCCGGTGACCCACCGCAACATCCCGCCGGCCCCGAGCCACAACACCCCCGTGGCACAGACCGTCGCGAAGCCCCTGGCAGGACCCGAGGAACTCGCCCACACCGGGGCGGGCTCGGTCGGAATGGCCGCCTCAGCAGGCGTCGGGATGCTGCTCGCGGGCAGCATCCTCTACCGTCGCGCCCGCGCCGCCGCGTAGTCGGGCGCGTACGGACAGACAGGGCGGGCCTCGCGTGAGCGGGGCCCGTTCCGTCGTCGTCACCAGGTGGCGCGCACCTGACGGATGATGCGTCGGCGCAACCGCACCCTGCGGCTGCCGTCCCGGTGCAGACTCAGACGGTCGAGTTCCCAGTGCCCGTACTCGGCATGGTCGGTGAGCAGACGGGCCGCTTCCTTGCGGGAAACCCCGCGCGGCACGTACACGTCGACAAATTCGTATTCCGGCATCGCATCTATTGTGCGGGCAGAGGCCAGGTACGGATAGCGTCTGCACTATGTCTGATGCTGCGCAGTCCACCGCCGCCGAGGTACGCGCCGCCGCCGAGGCGGTCAAGATCGCTCTGGACCGTCATCTCGCGGCCGTCGAACACCGCTCCGGCGAGGACGACCAGGCCGTCTCCGAGGCGTTCAACGCCCTTGCCGCCGCCGCCGAGGTGTACGACGAGCGGCTGTACAGCCGTTACGACGAGGTCACTCCATTCGAGATTCCGGAGCCGGACGACTCGCTTCCGCCATACGCGGGACCCGAGGAGCCGAATGCCCTCAGCGTCCTGATCCGACGGGACTACGCGGTCACCGAACCGCAGCGGCTGCTGGCGCAGGCACAGCGCATCGCGGACGTCGAAGGCGAGAGCGACTCGACCGCCATGGTCGGCAGCAGTGTGCACGCGGCCCTCGGTGTGCTCTTCGGCGAGTACGAACCGGACGAGATCGCCTCCCGGCACAAGGAATTCGGCCTTGAGGAGGGCGACTCCACGCTGTGGGTGTCGGCTGCGGACGAACTCCCGGAACCGGGGGAGTGGCTGAGCGCCCCCTTCGACCAGGCAGACCCGCAGCAGGTGGTGTGCCGGTTCGACGTCAGCTCGGTCTTCGACGAGGACGACCTGGACCTGGACACGGACGACCTGGAGGAGCAGGAAGTCTGACGGCGCCGCGCGCGCGGCGCGGCGCCGGGGCCGGCACCTCGCGGTGTGCCGCCCCCCGCGAGCCCCGGCCCCCGCCCTAGGCCCTAGCCGGCCGCCGTCGGTGCCGGTGCCAGTAGTCCTTCCAGCAGCGGGCGCAGGCGGGTGGTGCGGTCCTGGGACGGGATCTGGGCCACCGCGTGGGCAAGGGCCTGGTCGGCGCCGTGGACCACCGAGAGGTGGCGGTCGCCGCGGCTGAAGGCCGTGTAGACCCAGGGGCGGCTCAGCCCCTGGGCCGCGTCGCCCGGGAGTACCACGACCGCGGCGGGCCAGCGCATGCCGGCCGCCTGGTGTGCGGTCAGGGCCCAGCCGTGCCGGACCGCCGATTCGACGCGCTCCTTCGGGACCACGACCGGCACCCCGGCGCAGTCGAGGTGCAGGCCGTCCGCGTCGGCCGACACCACCGATCCTTGCAGCGTCCTGCCGGGCGCCGGTACGTACGCGATCCGGTCGCCCGGGTCGAAGCCGCCGAACCGGCCGGGGCCCGGCTGGAGACGCTGCTTGAGCGCCGCGTTGAGCGCGCGGGTACCCGCGGCGCCGCCGTGGCCCACCGTGATCACCTGCGTCTGCTCGGCCGTCACACCGAACGCGCGCGGTACGGACTCGGCGACCAGCTGCACCGTCCGGTGCACCGCCTCGCCCGCGTCCCGCACCGGGACGATCACAACCTCCTTGCCGGGCGCCGGGACCTGGTTCAGCTCGCCCACGCCGATGCCGGAGACCAGCTCGCCCACCGGGCCCGGATCGGGCGTACGGGACGCGATCTGCGGGCACACCCGGGCGGCCAGCAGATCGGCGAACACCCGTCCAGCGCCCGCCGACCACAGCACACCCGGATCACCGCTGAGCACCAGCCGGCCGCCGTCGGGGAGCGACTCCACGAGCATCGCCGCCGTCTCCACGTCCAGCTGCGGCGCGTCCAGCACCACCAGCAGGTCGAGCGCGAAGAGCCCGTCGCTGTCCCGGCCGGGACCCTCGGCGCCGGAGAGCAGTCCGGCGACGGTGACGGCCGCGCCGCCCAGCCGCTCGCGGCCGTTCTCGCTGTGCGCGGCGACGACCGCGCGCAGACCGAGCGCACGCGCGGCCTCCGCCAGCTCCACCGGCTCCGCGCGCGCCGCCTCACCGCCCGTGTGCAGCACGAGCCCGTGCCCGGCGGCGGCACGGATCAGTTCGCCCGCCGACGGTGAGCCCGCGGCGCCTGCCGCCTCCTCCCAGGAGGCGTCGGGGCCGGTCTTGACCAGCCGCGCGAGCCCGTCGGCCAGGCTCTCCTCCGCGAGGGCGTACCGGTCGAGCCCCAGCAGCACCGGGACCGGCGCGGTCTCGGAGGCGCCGTCCGCCGGCTCGTCGGCGCTCTCGTCGGCCCCCTCACCCGTCAGGGCCTCGGCCTCCTCGTCGAGGCCGTCCTGGAAGACCAGGACCGCTCCCTCGGCGATGGCGTGCTGCAACGCCTCGTCGGGGTCCGGCACACCCTGGCCGGCCAGCGCCTTGCGCACCGCCGACGAGTCGAGCGCGGTGTGTCCCCGCAGCGCCGCCTGCTCCAGCAGCCAGCCGACGAGCGCCGCAGCGCGCCGCTCGTCGCCGGGACCGCACGCGGGGCCGAGCAGCGCCCGCGCGAAACCGTCGGCCTGCTCGGGGCGGACACCGGGCACGGACAGCAGCTGCCAGGGGTCCTCGCGCAGCACGTCGGCCCCGCGCTCGCCGAGCGTGGCGCAGACGGGCCCCGCCAGCTCCTCGGGCGCGCCGCCCTCGGTCAGCACGGCCCGTACGGCCGCCACCGCCCCCGGCGCGGCGGCAGGGCCTGCGGCGGGCTCGGGAACAGCGGCGGGCGCGGGAGCGGCGGCTGCCCGCTCTGCCACCGGCGCGGGCGCTGGCGGTGCCAACAGGGCCGGGTCGACCTTCTCGCCGCTCTCCACCGCCCGTACGGCGGCGAGCAGATCGGCCGCCTTCCCGTTCAGTTTCGTCCCCGCGGCGATGGGCCCGTCCTTCTCGGCCTTGCGCTGCTCGATGCGCTCCCGCAGCTCCCGCTGGGCGGCCAGCTCGGCCTCGGCCTCGGAGGGCGCCGCCGCCTCTGCGGCCGTCGCGTCCGTACCCGCAGCGTCCGTCCCGGCAGCGTCCGTACCCACCGCGTCCGTCTCCACGGCGTCCGGGGCCGCCGCATCCGGGGTCTCGTCCACGGTCTCGTGGTCCGTACTCACAGCGTGCTCCAGTCCTGGTCGGGATAGCGGTGAACGGGCGCCGACACATCGTCCAGCGCTTGGCGGATCTCGTCAGGAAGACTAAGGCTCTCCACTGACAACGCGGCCGCGAGCTGCTGCGCGTTCCGCGCGCCGACGATGGGGGCCACCACCCCCGGGCGGTCCCTGACCCAGGCCAGCGCGACCTCCAGCGGGGTCGTGGCGAGCCCGTCGGCCGCGGTCACCACCGCGTCCACGATCCGGCTCGCCGCCTCGTCCAGATACGGCTCGACGAACAGCGCCATGTCGGAAGCGCCCCGCGAGTCGGCGGGCGTGGCGTGCCGGTACTTGCCGGTGAGCACCCCGCGGCCGAGTGGCGACGAGGGCAGCAGGCCCACGCCCAGGTCCAGCGCCGCCGGCAGCACCTCGCGCTCGACGCCGCGCTGCAACAGCGAGTACTCCATCTGTGTGCTGGCGAGGCGCGTGCGTATGCCGGGCTGCGCGAGCTGCCAGGTCGCCGCCTTGGCGAGCTGCCAGCCGCAGAAGTTCGACACCCCCGCGTAGCGCGCCCGGCCGCTGGTGACGGCGATGTCCAGCGCGTGCAGCGTCTCTTCGAGCGGCGTCTCGGTGTCGAAGGCGTGGACCTGCCACAGGTCCACGTAGTCGGTGCCGAGCCGGGCGAGCGAGGCGTCCAGCGCGGCGAGCAGATGTCCGCGCGACCCGTCGAAGCGCCGGTCGGGGTCCGGCACACTGCCGGCCTTGGTCCCGATGATCAGATCCCTGCGGGGCACCAGCCGCTCGACGAGCTGGCCCAGCAGATACTCCGACTCCCCGCCGCCGTACACGTCCGCCGTGTCCACCAGGGTGCCGCCGGCCTCCCAGAACGTCTTCAACTGCTGGGCCGCGTCGTGCTCGTCGGTGTCCCTGCCCCACGTCAGGGTGCCGAGCCCGATCCTGGACACACGCAGGCCGGTACGGCCGAGATGCCTCTGCTCCATGGTGGCTGAGATTACTGGCCAGGACCGCACAGGGAGAGAGGGCTGTGGACAACGCGCCGCTGACGCGAGCGGCGGCGCGCGCTAGAGTCCCCGCACAAGGACGTTACTCGTCGGTAAGGGAAGGGAGCGGTTATGCGGCTCGGCATCAACCTCGGCTACTGGGGCGCGGGGATGGACAGCGACAACCTGGCCGTCGCGCAGGAGGCCGACCGGCTCGGCTACGACGTCTGCTGGGCCGCCGAGGCGTACGGATCCGACGCTCCCACCGTGCTGACCTGGGTGGCGGCGCAGACCGAGTCCATCGACGTCGGCTCGGCGATCCTGCAAATCCCGGCCCGCCAGCCCGCGATGACCGCCATGACAGCCGCCACCCTCGACTCGCTCTCCGGCGGCCGGTTCCGGCTCGGCCTCGGAGTGTCGGGCCCGCAGGTCTCCGAGGGCTGGTACGGCGTCAAGTTCGACAAGCCGCTGGCCCGCACCCGCGAGTACGTCGAGATCGTCCGCCGCGCGATGTCCCGCGAGCGGCTGTCGTTCGAGGGCGAGCACTGGACACTGCCGCTGCCGGACGGGCCGGGCAAGCCGCTCAAGCTCACGGTCCACCCGCAGCGCGAGCACATCCCGCTCTACATCGCGGCGATCGGCCCGAAGAACCTGGAGCAGACCGGCGAGATCGCCGACGGCGCCCTGCTGATCTTCCCCTCGGCCGAGCATCTGGAGGACACCGCGATCACGCATCTGCGGGCCGGCCGCGCCAAGGCCGGGCTCACGATGGACGGGTTCGACGTGTGCCCCACGCTGCCCCTCGCCGTCGGCGACGACGTCCAGGCACTGGCGGACGTCTTCCGCCCGTACACCGCGCTGTACGTGGGCGGCATGGGCAGCCGCAAGCAGAACTTCTACAACCAGCTCGCCCGGCGCATGGGGTACGAGAAGGAGGCGGCCGAGATCCAGGACAAGTACCTGGCGGGCGACAAGACCGGCGCCGCCGCCGCCGTACCGCACCAGCTCATCGACTCGACCACGCTGCTGGGCTCCGTCGAGCGGATCGCCGACCGGATGCAGGCGTACGCGGCGGCCGGTGTCACCACCCTCACCCTGGCCCCCGCGGGCTTCACGCTCGACGAGCGGCTGGCCGCGCTGCGGGTCGGCACCGACGCACTGGAGCGGGCCGGGCTCGTGTCCTGAGCCCGGCCCGGCCGGCGAACGCCCGGCCCGGGTCGGGCCGGCGGAAGTCTGCGGCCGTGGTGGGGGCTCGGGGGTCTTCCCCGCCACGGCCGTCATGCGGAACAACGCCTCCGGACGCCGCTCGGTTACGCCCTCCGGCGCACCTTCCGTGTCCTTCGTATGGAGCAGTCCTGCCCCGCACCTGTTGCCTGCCGCCCCGTACCCGCTTTGACTCGGATCCGGCGGACGTCGGTTCTGTACGGAGGTGGCAGTGATGCTCTCGGCCCGAAGCCTGTTCAGAGAAATGCTCGACAACGACCGCGCCTTCCAGCTCTTCTGCTCCATCGCCGCCAGCGGCGAGGCCCAGGGCGGCTGGGAGAACGGCAGGATCGCGGCGCTGGTCCCCGCGGGCATGCGGGACCTCGCGCCCAAGATCGCCCGGCACGGCGCCGACGAGGACAAGCACGGCCGGCTCTTCCAGGCGCTGCTCAAGAAGCGCGGCCTGCCCGCCGTCGACATCCCGCAGGAGACCGACTACACCGCCCTGCTGGAGCGGCGCGGCATCGGGCTCGCGCACGAGAAGCTGCGCCGCGACGAACCGCTCACCGAGCGGGACATCGTCATCTACCTCTCGCACAGCCGGGTCACCGAGCAGCGGGCCAGCGACCAGATGGTGATGCTGCGCAAGTACTTCGGCGACGACCCCGAGGTCGGCAAGGCCGTCAGGATGATCAGCAACGACGAGGACAACCACCTCGCGTACTCCAACGAGGAACTGCTGCGGCTCGCCGGGCTCGGCCACGGCAGGACGATCCACACCGCGCTGAGCGAGTGCGCCCGCGCCGAGATCCAGGTCTACCGCCAGGTGAGCCTCGCCGTGATGGACCACATGGGCCGCATCCTCGGCTGGCCGGCGCCCAAGGCCGCGCTGCTGCGGGTCGGCATCAACGCGATGTACGGCGTCGAGCGGACCGGCGGCTGGCGCCGGATGGTCCGGCTCGCCATGCCGGAGCGGCGCGACGCGCTCGGCGGCCCCGCCACCGCCGCGCCCGTCTTCTGAGCCGGACCGCGCTGGACCGGCCGGGCCGGGCTGCCGTCCGGCTCAGAGCCAGCCGCGCCGCTTGAACGTCCGGTGCAGGCTGATGACGGCCGTGGCCATCAGGGCGATCACCGCGGGGTAGCCCCAGACCCAGTGCAGCTCGGGCATGTGGTCGAAGTTCATCCCGTAGATGCCCGCCACCAGCGTGGGCACCGCCGCCATGGCCGCCCACGCCGAGATCTTCCGCATGTCGTCGTTCTGCCGCACACCCATCTGCGCCAGATGCGCGGACAGAATGTCGGAGAGCAGCCGGTCGAGCCCTTCGACCTGCTCGTTCGCATGTGTCAGGTGGTCGTTGACGTCCCGGAAGAACGGCCGGGACTCCTCGTTCACGAACGGCACCTCCTGGTCCGTCAGCCGGGCCATGGGCATCGCCAGCGGCCCCGTGGCGCGACGGAACTCCAGCACCTGCCGCTTGAAGTTGTAGATCTGCGCCGCCGTCGACGTGCCGGACCCCTTGGCCGGGCCCGAGATGCCCGGTGCGAAGACCTCCGCCTCCAGCTCCTCCAGGTCGACCTGGAGCTCGTCGGCCACGTCGATGTAGTTGTCGACCACCGCGTCGCTGATGGCGTACAGCACGGCGGTCGGACCCCGCTTCAGGATCTCCGGGTCCCCTTCGAGCCGCTTGCGGACAGCGGCGAGCGGGGAGATCTCGCCGTGCCTGACCGTCACCACGAACGAGTCGCCGATGAAGACCATCACCTCGCCCGTCGAGACGTCGTCGGTCGCCGCCTCGTAGGCGACCGGCTTGATGACCGTGAACAGCGAATCGTCGTAGATCTCCAGCTTGGGCCGCTGGTGCGCGGTCAGCGCGTCCTCGACGGCGAGCGGATGGAGCCCGAACTCGCTGCTCACCGTCTCGAACTCCACCTCCGTCGGCTCGTGCAGCCCGAGCCACAGGAAGGCGTCCCCCGAGGAACGCGCCTCGGCCAGGGCGTCGGAGAAGTCGGCGGGTCCGTCGGTGCGGTGTCCGTCGCGGTAGATGGCACAGTCCACGATCACGGCTGGCATTCTTCCCGGTCCGGGGGACCTCACTCGTCATCGCCCCTCGACGGCCGACCCGCCGCCGGCCGGTCGGCGACCCTCGGCGGTCGACCGCCGACCGCCGCCGACCGGCCGGCGGCGGGTCGTTAGGCTGACGGGCATGGCCACGCTGATCCTCGTCCGTCACGGACGGTCCACCGCCAACACCGCCGGGCTGCTCGCGGGCTGGACGCCGGACGTCGCCCTCGACGAGCGGGGCGCCGCCCAGGCGGCCGCGCTGCCCGGGCGGCTCGACGGCGTACCGATCGCCGCCGTCGTCTCCAGCCCGTTGCAGCGCTGCCGCGAGACGCTGGCGCCGCTGCTCGACGCCAGGCCGGAACTCCAGCTGCGCGAGGACGAGCGGATCGGCGAGTGCCACTACGGCGACTGGACGGGGCGCAAACTCGCCGAGCTGAGCGACGACCCGCTGATGGAGGTCGTCCAGCAGCACCCGTCGGCCGCCGCCTTTCCCGGCGGTGAGTCGATGCGCGCCATGCAGGCCCGCGCCGTCGAAGCCGTACGGGAGTGGAACGCCCGCGTGGAGGAGGAGCACGGCCAGGACGCCGTGTTCCTGATGTGCTCGCACGGCGACATCATCAAGGCGCTGGTGGCCGACGCGCTCGGGATGCACCTCGATCTCTTCCAGCGGATCCATGTCGATCCCTGCTCCGTGACCGCCGTCCGCTACACCCGGGTACGCCCCTTCGTGATGCGCCTCGGCGACACGGGCGACCTCAGCGGCTTCGTGCCGCGCGAGGCTTCCGCCGAGGGCGAAGCCGAAGCCGGGAAGGGCAGCGACGGAGCCGGTGTTGTAGGGGGCGGCGCGGGAGCACCGTGATCGCTCGGCGCAGTAGGGTGGACGCGCCGTCCGCGGCGTGATCCCGGGGTCTCCCGGGCCCCCCCGGACCGCCCCTTTCCGTTTTCGTTTCCGTTCTTCATCGATTCCCAAGGGAGACAGGACGTTGTCCCGTCAGGTGTTCCTCTACGACCCACCGGACCGTTTCGTGGCCGGTACGGTCGGGCTGCCTGGACGCCGTACGTTCTTCCTGCAGGCTTCCGCCGCAGGGCGCGTCACCAGCGTCGCCCTGGAGAAGACCCAGGTGGCGGCGTTGGCCGAGCGGATCGACGAGCTGCTGGACGAGGTCGTCCGCCGTACCGGCGGCAACGCACCCGTTCCCGCCGTCGCGTCGCCGGCCGTCGCCGACTCGGCCCCGCTCGACGCACCGGTCGAGGAGGAGTTCAGGGTCGGCACGATGGCGCTCGCCTGGGACGGCGACGAGCAGCGCATGATCATCGAGGCCCAGGCGCTGGTCGAGCTGGACGCCGACACCGACGAGGATCTCGCCGAGGCCGAGGAGCGGATGCTCCAGGACGACGAGAACGGTCCGCCGATGCTGCGCGTACGGCTCTCCGGGGCCCAGGCCAGGGCGTTCGCCAAGCGCGCGCTTGACGTGGTCAACGCGGGCCGGCCGCCGTGTCCGCTGTGCAGTCTGCCGCTCGATCCGGAAGGACACGTATGCCCGCGCCAGAACGGATACCGCCGGGACGCGTGACGGGGACCGTGACCGTGCTGGATCTGCTCACCAAGGGCGAGCTGACCGTACGCGGCCAGATCCGCGAGGCGTCCAACGCCGTGATCTACTGCTCCGTCGCGTACGAGGGCCAGGAGGCGCACTGCGTCTACAAGCCCGTGGCGGGGGAGCGGCCCCTGTGGGACTTCCCCGACGGGACGCTCGCCCAGCGCGAGGTCGCGGCCTACGAGGTCTCCGAGGCGACCGGCTGGGGTCTGGTGCCGCCCACCGTGCTGCGCGAGGGCCCGTACGGCCAGGGCATGTGCCAGCTCTGGATCGACACGCAGACTGAGGACGCCGAAGCCGACGGAGACGGCGACGGCGAAGCCGAGACCGAGGAGCCGGGCGCGCTCCTGGCGCTCGTCGAGGGCGACGAGCCCGGCGAGGGCTGGAAGGCCGTCGGCCTCGCCGACGTGGGCGAGGACCGGACGGCGCTGCTGGTGCACGCCGACGACGAGCGGCTGCGCCGCCTCGCCGTACTCGACGCGGTCATCAACAACGGCGACCGCAAGGGCGGCCACCTGCTGCCCGCCCCCGACGGGCGGCTGTACGCCATCGACCACGGCGTGACCTTCAACGTGGAGGACAAGCTGCGCACCCTGCTCTGGGGCTGGGCCGGCGAGCCGCTGACCGACGAGGCGCTGGCGGTGCTGGCCCGGCTGACCGACGAGCTGGCCGAAGGCGCCCCGCTGGCCACCCGGCTGGCCGCGCTGATCACCCCCGCCGAGACGGAGGCCGTCCGCGCGCGGGTACGTGAGCTGCGCCACACGGGCCGCCACCCCGAGCCGTCCGGCCAGTGGCCCGCGATCCCGTGGCCGCCGGTCTGAGAGCCGGTACGCCGACGGGGGCCGCGGGCCCATGACGTGGCCGGTATCGCCGGGAGCCGCCGTCCGGTTCGTATCGGGAACATCCGCCCGGTTACGCTCAAGGCATGTATGCCTGGCCCGCTTCCGAGGTGCCCGCCCTTCCTGGCAAGGGCCGCGACCTCAGCATTCACGACACCTCGACCGGTGACCGCGTCACACTCGAACCCGGTCCCGTCGCCCGCATATACGTCTGCGGCATCACGCCGTACGACGCGACCCATATGGGTCACGCGGCGACGTACAACGCGTTCGACCTCGTGCAGCGCGTGTGGCTCGACACGAAGCGGCAGGTTCACTATGTGCAGAACGTGACCGATGTCGACGATCCGCTGCTGGAGCGCGCGGTGCGCGACGGCGAGGACTGGGTCGCGCTCGCGGAGCGCGAAACGGCGCTGTTCCGCGAGGACATGACCGCCCTGCGGATGCTGCCGCCCCAGCACTACATCGGCGCCGTCGAGGCCATACCGGGCATCGTGCCGCTCGTGGAGCGGCTGCGGGACGCCGGGGCTGCGTACGAACTCGAAGGCGACGTCTACTTCTCCGTGGCGGCCGACCCGCACTTCGGCGAGGTGTCCCGGCTCGACGCCGAGGCGATGCGGCTGCTCTCGGCCGAGCGCGGCGGCGACCCCGACAGGGCGGGCAAGAAGAACCCGCTCGACCCGATCCTGTGGCTGGCGGCCCGGCCCGGCGAGCCGAGCTGGGACGGCGGCAGCCTCGGCCGCGGCAGGCCCGGCTGGCACATCGAGTGTGTGGCGATCGCGCTCGACCATCTCGGCATGGCCTTCGACGTCCAGGGCGGCGGCAGCGATCTGGCCTTCCCGCACCACGAGATGGGCGCGTCCCACGCCCAGGTGCTGACCGGTGAGCACCCGTTCGCCCGCGCCTATGTGCACGCGGGCATGGTCGCACTGGACGGCGAGAAGATGTCCAAGTCCAAGGGCAATCTGGTCTTCGTCTCGACCCTGCGCCGCGCGGGCGTGGACCCGGCGGCGATCCGGCTGGCGCTGCTCGCCAACCACTACCGGGCCGACTGGGAGTGGACGGACCGGATCCTCCAGGACGCGGTGGAGCGACTCGCCCGCTGGCGGGCCGCGGTGTCGCGTCCTGACGGCCCGTCGGCCGACGCGCTGGTCGACGAGATCAGGGCCGCCCTCGCCGACGACCTGGACTCCCCGTCGGCGCTGCTCGCCGTGGACCGCTGGGCCCGCTCGCAGGAGGCCGAAGGCGGTACGGAGGAGGGCGCCCCCGGTGTCGTCTCCCGCGCCGTGGACGCGCTCCTCGGGGTGGCCCTGTGAGGCCGTAGCCAAGGCCGCGTGCCGGGACCGTACGCGGAGAGGGGCGGCGCCGTCAGGCGCCGCCCCTCTCCTTGTGCTCCTCGTAACGAGGACGCTGAGGGCTCAGTCCTCCGATGAATCTTCCCCGTCGTCCGGCTCGGGACCCTTGTTCCGCTCGGGATCCGAGCCCGTCTCGGGGCCGCCGCGCGGTGGCTTCGGCGGCCGGCTGCGACCGCCGGCCGAGGTGTCGCGCCGGTATGACGGGCCGTCACCGCTCTCCGTGGCATGGCCCCCCGGCGGCTGTCCGGGACCGCCGTCGCGGCGGCGCAGATACCGCTCGAATTCACGAGCGATGGCCTCGCCCGACGCCTCGGGCAGCTCGGCCGTGTCCCGCGCCTCCTCCAACGACTGCACGTACTCCGCCACTTCGGTGTCCTCGGCGGCCAGCTGGTCCACCCCGAGCTGCCAGGCCCGCGCGTCCTCCGCCAGCTCGCCCAGCGGGATCCGCAGCCCGATCAGGTCCTCCAGCCGGTTGAGCAGCGCCAGCGTGGCCTTCGGGTTGGGCGGCTGCGACACGTAGTGCGGCACGGCCGCCCACAGGCTCACGGCCGGGACGCCCGCGTGGGTGCACGCCTCCTGGAGGATGCCGACGATGCCCGTCGGGCCCTCGTACCTGGTCTCCTCCAGATCCATCGTCCTGGCCAGGTCGGCGTCCGACGTGACGCCGCTGACCGGGACGGGGCGGGTGTGCGGCGTGTCGCCGAGCAGCGCACCCAGGATGACCACCATCTCCACGCCCAGCTCATGGGCGAAGCCCAGGATCTCGTTGCAGAAGGACCGCCAGCGCATGGACGGTTCGATGCCCCTGACCAGCACCAGGTCGCGTGGGGTGTCCCCGCCG
>NZ_CP107968.1:1500000-1597500 GCF_036084755.1 Streptomyces sp. NBC_00370 | reverse complement strand
GTGAAATTGCACTACGAGTAAAGATGCTCGTTTCGCGCAGCAGGACGGAAAGACCCCGGGACCTTTACTACAGTTTGATATTGGTGTTCGGTTCGGCTTGTGTAGGATAGGTGGGAGACTGTGAAGCTTGGACGCCAGTTCAGGTGGAGTCGTCGTTGAAATACCACTCTGGTCGTGCTGGATGTCTAACCTGGGTCCGTGATCCGGATCAGGGACAGTGTCTGATGGGTAGTTTAACTGGGGCGGTTGCCTCCTAAAGAGTAACGGAGGCGCCCAAAGGTTCCCTCAGCCTGGTTGGTAATCAGGTGTTGAGTGTAAGTGCACAAGGGAGCTTGACTGTGAGACCGACGGGTCGAGCAGGGACGAAAGTCGGGACTAGTGATCCGGCGGTGGCTTGTGGAAGCGCCGTCGCTCAACGGATAAAAGGTACCCCGGGGATAACAGGCTGATCTTCCCCAAGAGTCCATATCGACGGGATGGTTTGGCACCTCGATGTCGGCTCGTCGCATCCTGGGGCTGGAGTCGGTCCCAAGGGTTGGGCTGTTCGCCCATTAAAGCGGTACGCGAGCTGGGTTTAGAACGTCGTGAGACAGTTCGGTCCCTATCCGCTGTGCGCGTAGGAGTCTTGAGAAGGGCTGTCCCTAGTACGAGAGGACCGGGACGGACGAACCTCTGGTGTGCCAGTTGTCCTGCCAAGGGCATGGCTGGTTGGCTACGTTCGGGAGGGATAACCGCTGAAAGCATCTAAGCGGGAAGCCTGCTTCGAGATGAGGACTCCCACCCCCTTGAGGGGTTAAGGCTCCCAGTAGACGACTGGGTTGATAGGCCAGATGTGGAAGACCGGTAACGGTTGGAGCTGACTGGTACTAATAGGCCGAGGGCTTGTCCTCAGTTGCTCGCGTCCACTGTGTTAGTTCTGAAGTAACGAACAGCTGTGTCCATATCCGGTGTAGTTCGACATCTTCATAGTGTTTCGGTGGTCATTGCGTGAGGGAAACGCCCGGTTACATTCCGAACCCGGAAGCTAAGCCTCATTGCGCCGATGGTACTGCAGGGGGGACCCTGTGGGAGAGTAGGACGCTGCCGAACAATTCTTCAGTTAGACCAGGGAAGCCCCTGCACCTTCACGGTGCGGGGGCTTTTCTGCGTTCTGCACCTCCCTCGCACCCCCGTTGCGTCCGCCCGTCCGGCCTGAGGGTAAGGTCAGGAGGCATCGTCGGCACGTTTCTCACATGGAGGCCCCCGGGTGGAGGTCCAGGAGACCCGCGTTCAGACGAACCGGGTGCTCACCATCCCCAACATCCTCAGCATGGCTCGCCTCGTCGGCGTGCCGCTGTTCCTGTGGTTGATCCTGCGTCCCGAGTTCGGTGGCCCCAACAGTGACCTGTGGGCGCTGCTGGTCCTGGCCCTGAGCGGCATCAGCGACTACCTCGACGGCAAGCTCGCCCGCAGGTGGAACCAGATCAGCAGCCTGGGGCGGCTCCTCGACCCCGCTGCCGACCGGCTGTACATCCTTTCCACCCTTGTCGGCCTCACCTGGCGCGAGATCCTGCCCCTGTGGCTCACCGCGGCGCTATTGGCCCGCGAGCTGATGCTTCTGGTGATGGTCGGAATCCTCCGCCGGCACGGTTATCCGCCTCCCCAGGTGAACTTCCTGGGGAAGGCAGCTACCTTCAACTTGATGTATGCCTTCCCTCTGCTGCTGCTCAGTGACAGAGATGGCTGGCTTGCGTCACTCGCCGAAGTTTTCGGATGGGCGTTCGCAGTTTGGGGTACAACTCTGTATTGGTGGGCAGGGATCCTGTATGTGGTCCAGGTCCGCCGGCTCGTCAGAGCGGACACCGTGGCCGATTGAGCCCGTCGTTCTGGTCGTGCCGTGCAGTGTCGCCGGCCCGCGCTTGACGCTTATGCGCCTGCCTCTGACGGGTGACGTCGGCGAGATCGTCTCTTCGAGGAGGATTCTTCCGACATGAAGGCCGTCGTGATGGCCGGTGGCGAAGGTACGCGACTTCGCCCCATGACCTCCAGCATGCCCAAGCCGCTTCTGCCGGTCGCGAACCGGCCGATCATGGAGCATGTTCTGCGGTTGCTCAAGCGCCATGGGCTGAGTGAGACCGTTGTCACCGTGCAGTTCTTGGCTTCTCTCGTCAAGAACTACTTCGGTGACGGCGAGGAGCTCGGAATGGAGCTCACCTATGCCAACGAGGAAAAGCCGCTCGGCACCGCGGGGTCGGTGAAGAATGCCGAGGAGGCGCTCAAGGACGATGCCTTCCTCGTCATCTCCGGCGATGCCCTGACCGACTTCGACCTCACCGATCTGATCGCCTTCCACAAGGAAAAGGGCGCCCTTGTCACGGTGTGCCTCACCCGGGTGCCCAATCCGCTGGAATTCGGCATCACGATCGTGGACGAAGAAGGAAAGGTCGAGCGCTTCCTGGAGAAGCCGACCTGGGGGCAGGTCTTCTCGGACACCGTCAATACGGGCATCTATGTCATGGAGCCCGAGGTCTTCGACTATGTCGAGGCCGACGTCTCGGTGGACTGGTCCGGTGATGTTTTCCCTCAGCTCATGAAGGAAGGCAAGCCGATCTACGGCTATATCGCCGAGGGCTACTGGGAGGACGTCGGTACGCACGAGAGCTACCAGAAGGCTCAGGCGGACGTTCTCGAAGGCAAGGTCGACGTCGATATCGACGGCTTCGAGATCTCGCCGGGTGTCTGGGTCGCCGAGGGCGCCGAGGTGCACCCGGACGCCGTGCTGCGCGGTCCGCTGTACATCGGTGACTACGCGAAGATCGAAGCCGATGTGGAGCTGCGCGAGCACACCGTCATCGGCTCCAACGTGGTCGTCAAGAGCGGCGCGTTCGTGCACCGGTCCGTCATCCACGACAACGTGTACATCGGTCAGCAGTGCAATCTGCGCGGCTGTGTGATCGGTAAGAACACCGACGTCATGCGTGCGGCCCGGATCGAGGACGGCGCTGTCATCGGCGACGAGTGCCTCGTGGGTGAGGAATCCATCATCCAGGGCAACGTCCGCGTCTATCCGTTCAAGACGATCGAAGCCGGCGCCTTCGTCAACACCTCGGTGATCTGGGAGTCCCGCGGACAGGCGAACCTGTTCGGGGCCCGCGGGGTCTCCGGGATCCTGAACGTGGAGATCACCCCCGAGCTGGCCGTGCGGCTGGCCGGCGCGTACGCGACCACGCTGAAGAAGGGGTCGACCGTCACCACGGCGCGTGACCACTCCCGTGGTGCCCGTGCGCTCAAGCGCGCCGTGATCTCCTCGCTCCAGTCCAGCGCCATCGACGTGCGTGACCTGGAGAACGTGCCGCTGCCTGTCGCACGGCAGCAGACGGCGCGCGGCAGCGCCGGCGGGATCATGATCCGTACGTCACCGGGTGTGCCGGACTCCGTCGACATCATGTTCTTCGACGAACGGGGCGCTGACCTGTCCCAGGCCGGGCAGCGGAAGCTGGACCGGGTGTACGCGCGGCAGGAGTACCGCCGAGCGTTCCCGGGTGAGATCGGGGACCTGCACTTCCCGGCCAGCGTCTTCGACTCGTACACCGGGTCCCTGCTCCGCAACGTCGACACGACGGGGATCGCGGAAGCCAATCTCAAGGTCGTCGTGGACGCCTCGAACGGCAGTGCCGGGCTTGTGCTGCCCAGCCTGCTCGGTCGGCTCGGTGTCGACGCGCTGACCATCAACCCCGGGCTCGACGAGTCCCGGCCGACCGAGACCGCCGAATCGCGCCGGTCGGGTCTGGTCAGGCTCGGCGAGATCGTCGCGTCGGCGCGTGCCGCGTTCGGGGTGCGGTTCGACCCGGTCGGTGAGCGGCTGTCGCTGGTCGACGAGCGCGGCAGGATCATTGAGGACGACCGCGCGCTGCTGGTGCTGCTCGACCTGGTCGCCGCCGAGCGGCGCAGCGGCCGGGTGGCGCTGCCCGTGACGACGACGAGGATCGCCGAGCAGGTCGCCGCGTACCACGGCACGCAGGTGGAGTGGACGACCACGTCGCCCGACGACCTGACCAGGGTCGGCCGCGAGGAGGACACGATCTTCGGCGGTGACGGGCGAGGTGCCTTCATCGTGCCGGAGTTCAGCAGTGTCCTCGACGGTACGGCCGCGTTCGTGCGGCTGATCGGTCTGGTGGCGCGTACGCAGCTGACCCTCAGCCAGATCGACGCCCGGATTCCGCGCGCCCATGTGCTGCGTCGTGATCTGGCGACGCCGTGGGCGGTCAAGGGGCTCGTGATGCGCCGTGTGGTCGAGGCGGCGGCGGACCGTCAGGTGGACACGACGGACGGCGTACGGGTGGTGGAGACCGACGGCCGGTGGGTGATGGTGCTGCCCGACCCGTCGGAGGCCGTCACCCATCTGTGGGCGGAGGGTCCGGACGACGCTTCGGCCCAGGCGCTGCTCGACGAGTGGGCGGCGGTCGTCGACAGCGCAGGTCACTGACGAGAGTGACGCAAGTGACGGGAATGTGCCCGGCGGTGTCCTCGGACGCCGCCGGGCACACCGGTGGGGCCATTCGGCGGTAGCGCCCGCGACGTGCGACGATGTGCGGCATGTCGCAGCAGTCCCCCATTCGGAGCACCGCATCGCCGCCCGCGCGGCCGGACGCCTCCATGTCGCTGCTGAACAACGTGATGGACCACAGCCTCGACGACGGCTACGCCGAGGCCGCGGCGCGCAGGGACGCCGAGGAAGGCGGTCTGCCGCGCACGCTGCGGGCGAAGCTCGGTCTGGCGGCGGGGCTGGTGCTCGCCGCCGTCGTCGTCACGGTCGGTGCCGCGCAGGCGCGGATCGCCGCGCCCGTGGTGGCCAAGGAGCGCGACGAGCTCATCAACCGGGTGGACACGGAGACGTCGCGGGCCGACGCCCTGGAGAAGTCCGTCGACAAGCTCCGTAAGGATGTCGGCGACCGGCAGCGCGCCGCGCTACGGAACCACGGCGGGGACAAGGGCGCGCTGGTGGCGTTGCTGGCCGGTGCGACCGAGGTGCACGGCCCCGGGGTGAAGCTCGTCGTCGACGACGCCAAGGACACCGAGTCAGGCGGGGGCGGCGGGCCGCGGGAGAACAGTGACTTCTCCGACACGGGCCGGGTGCGCGACCGCGACGTGCAGCGGGTCGTCAACGGTCTGTGGGAGTCGGGTGCCGAGGCCATCGCGATCAACGGGCAGCGGCTGACGGCCCTTTCGGCGATCAGGGCGGCGGGTGACGCCATCCTGGTCGACAACAGGCCGCTGGTGCCCCCGTACACGCTGCTGGCGGTGGGGAACGCGAAGAAGCTGAGCACCGCGTTCCTGGACAGCGCCGACGGGCAGTACCTGCATTCGCTGAAGGACAACTTCGGTATCCGTACCAGCATTTCCGACCGGGACGAGGTGCGGCTGCCGGCCGCGCCGAGCCTGATCGTACGTATCGCAGAGCCGAGGACCGCCGGCACCGGGACGGGTGCCGGGCAGGGGACGGCTGACACAGGGAAGGGCACATCGTGATCGCCGTACTGGGCCTCGTCGTGGGAGTGGTGGTCGGACTGTTCGTCCGGCCCGAGGTGCCGGCGGTGGTCGAGCCCTATCTGCCGATCGCCGTCGTCGCCGCGCTCGACGCGGTCTTCGGCGGGCTGCGGGCCATGCTCGACGGGATCTTCGTCGACAAGGTGTTCGTCGTCTCGTTCCTGTCGAACGTGGTGGTGGCGGCGCTGATCGTCTTCCTCGGTGACAAGCTGGGCGTCGGTGCCCAGCTGTCGACCGGTGTCGTCGTGGTGCTGGGGATCCGGATCTTCTCCAACGCCGCCGCGATCCGCCGGCACGTCTTCCGGGCGTGAGGCCGATGAACGAGCAGCCGATGAACCATCAGCCGGCGGGCGAGGGGCCGATGAGCAGCGAACCGCCCCCGCAGGACCGTCCGGCCGAGCTGACGGGCCGCCAGCGGCTGGCGGCCGGCCTGTGGCCGCCGCGGGTGACCCGCGCCCAACTCGTCGTGGCCGTCCTGCTGTTCGTGCTGGGCCTGGGGCTCGCCATTCAGGTCAGGTCGAACAACGACGACAGCGCGCTGCGCGGGGCCCGTCAGGAGGACCTGGTGCGGATCCTGGACGAGGTCGACAACCGCACCCAGCGTCTCGAGGACGAGAAGCAGCGTCTGGAGGACCAGCGGACCGGTCTGGAGACCAGCTCGGACCAGGCTGAGGAGGCGCGCAAGCAGACCCTGGAGAAGGAGCAGCAGTTGGGCATCCTGGCCGGTACGGTGGCGGCCCAGGGGCCCGGCATCGTCCTGACGATCGGTGACGGTCACGGCTCCGTCGAGCCGGACATGCTGCTCGACACGATCCAGGAGCTGCGGGCGGCGGGAGCTGAGGCGATTCAGATCAACCAGGTCCGGGTGGTGGCCGACACGCACTTCTCCGGCGCGGGCGGCGACGTCAAGGTGGACGGCAGCGCGGTGGATGCTCCGTACCGGTTCAAGGTGATCGGCAAACCGCAGGATCTGGAGCCCGCGCTCAACATTCCCGGCGGTGTGGTGCAGACGCTGGAGAAGGAGCAGGCCACAGCCACTGTGACCGGCTCGAAGAAGATCATCGTGGATGCCTTGCGACCGGCGGAGCAGCCTGACTACGCTCGGTCGTCATCGTAGTGGCCGGATGGTGCATGGCAGGTGCCACAGGAGGGCATGAGGTTGCGGGGGGTCGGCGCACGATCAGCACGTTGAGTGGTGGAAACTGTCCGGTGGATACGGACGTTGTCAAGATGTCCGGGTCGGCAGGTGTGTTCATTCAGGGTTCGTCCTGCCCCACGGGCGGGTCTGTATCGGTCAAGGGGAATCGCCCGTGAAGTTGTTTGCGAAGTTGTTCGGCAGGAGCGCACGCGAGGAGAGCGGCGGCTCCGCCCGTCACCGCGCGTCACGCCAGGGCCAGAGCGAGGAGGCGAGCGGTGATCGCCCGCTCTTCCGTGATCAGCTCGGTGGCGAGGGCGGTGATAATCCCGGTGGTCACGGCGCGTCGGCTGTTGACCCCGCCGGTCAGGGGCGCATAGGTTTCGGGAAACCATCAACCTCAAGTACGGGTGGAGACTTTCCCACCGGTACGTACGCCACCGACGCCGCAGCGGGGCAGTCGCGGCAGGAGGGTCCCGCCATGGCCTTGCCGGTCTGTACCAGATGTGGACACCGAAACGCCGAAGCGAGCAGGTTCTGCTCCAACTGCGGCGCGCCACTGCGGGCCGGCGCGCCGGCCGAGCGGCCCTCGGAGACGACGTCCACTATTTCCATCTCCGGTCTTGAGGCGTACGAGGCCGAGGCCACCGGGCAGACGGTGCTGCCGTCGCTCTCACCCGAGGCACAGGCCGCTGTCGACGCCCTTCCTGCGGGCTCGGCGCTCCTGGTCGTGCGCCGCGGGCCCAACTCGGGCAGCCGCTTCCTGCTGGACGGCGACCTGACCACGGCGGGGCGTCACCCGCAGAGCGACATCTTCCTGGACGACGTGACGGTGTCCCGTCGCCATGTGGAGTTCCGCAGGGGCGCCGACGGTCACTTCACCGTTTCGGACGTAGGCAGTCTGAACGGCACGTACGTCAATCGTGAGCGGATCGATTCGGTCCTGCTGGCGAACGGCGACGAGGTCCAGATCGGCAAGTACCGACTGGTCCTCTACGCGAGTCCGCTGGGCGTGTGACCCCTCAAAGGGAAGGTCCATGCTGCGAACACCGACGGGCGGTGCCGGACACGGCACCGCCCACACGGGCGAGCCACTGGTGAGCATCGGGGCCGTCCTGGCCCAGTTGCGGGACGAGTTCCCCGAGGTCACCATCTCGAAGATCCGCTTCCTGGAGGCGGAGGGGCTGATCGAGCCGCGCAGGACGCCCTCCGGGTACCGCAAGTTCGGCCCGCAGGACGTCGACCGGCTGGCGCAGGTGCTGCGCATGCAGCGGGACCACTATCTTCCGCTGAAGGTCATCAAGGAGCATCTCGACGCCGTCGGCCGGGGTGAGCGGGCCCCGATGCCCGGCCCCCCGCGGGAGCCGCTGGACGGGTCCTGGACCGCCGACGCTGCGGAGCTGCCGACGGCCGCGCGGATCGGCCGCGCCGAGCTGCTGGCCGCCGCCGGGGCCGAGGGGAGCGAGCTGGCGGAGTGGGAGTCGTACGGTCTCGTCACTCCGATGCCGGACGGCGGGTACGACGTCGAATCCGTCACAGTGGCGAAGCTCATCAAGGATCTGAGCGGATTCGGTCTGGAGCCCAGACATCTGCGGACGATGAAAGCCGCCGCCGAACGCGAGGCCGGGCTGGTCGAGCAGGTGGTCGCGCCCTTGCGCCGGCACCGTAATCCGCAGACCAGGGCCCATGCCGAGGCCACCACGAAGGAGCTGGCGGAGCTGTCCGTACGGCTGCACGCGGCACTGGTCAGCACGGCTCTCGGGGTCCGGTTCCACTGATCTTGGAGGAGTCCGACTACCCAAACCGGCCGGGCACGTCCTAGGGTTGCTGTGTGAACGAGCTCGACGTTGTGGGTGTCCGGGTGGAAATGCCCTCCAACCAACCGATCGTGCTCCTGCGTGAAGTGGGAGGCGACCGCTACCTCCCCATCTGGATCGGACCTGGGGAGGCGACCGCTATTGCCTTCGCCCAGCAGGGGATGGCACCGGCCAGGCCGCTGACCCACGATCTCTTCAAGGATGTCCTCGAAGCGGTGGGCCAAGAGCTCACGGAGGTCCGCATCACGGATCTGCGTGACGGGGTCTTCTACGCGGAGCTGGTCTTCGCCAGTGGGGTCGAGGTGAGCGCGCGGCCGTCCGACGCCATAGCGCTCGCCCTGCGCACGGGAACACCGATCTACGGCAGTGACGGGGTGCTCGACGATGCGGGCATCGCCATCCCCGACGAGCAGGAGGACGAGGTGGAGAAGTTCCGGGAGTTCCTCGATCAGATCTCTCCCGAGGACTTCGGAACCAACAGCCAGTGAGCGGCCGGTGAGCGCTGCGCCGGTCCCCATCAGCGCATTCGGACAGCCCTTCCCCAAAAGGGGACACGCGAAACCACTCTCAGGGTGATTATCACTCGGCGTGGCGAGTGCGGCGATCGTTGACGCACCCCGAGTGACTGCCTACCGTCGTGATGGCAGGTCTAGGACGGAGGTCGGCGTGGGAAGCAGCGGCGACAGCACGGCGGCGGGTCCGTATCCGCTTCAGAGCAGCGCGGCCGACCCTGTGGTCGCCCCGCCCGAGGTCGAGGTCGAGACCGTCGGGTACCGGGGTCCGACCGCGTGTGCGGCGGCGGGCATCACCTACCGCCAGTTGGACTACTGGGCGCGCACCGGGCTGGTCGAGCCCAGCGTGCGACCCGCTTACGGCTCCGGCACCCAGCGGCTCTACAGCTTCCGGGATGTCGTCGTCCTCAAGATCGTCAAACGGTTCCTGGACACCGGTGTCGCCCTGCAGAACATCAGGGCGGCCGTCCAGCATCTGCGCGCCAGGGGCTTCCAGGACCTGGAGCTGATGACGCTCATGAGCGACGGCGCGACGGTCTACGAATGCTCGTCGCCCGACGAGGTCGTGGGCCTGCTCCAGGGGGGCCAGGGGATCTTCGGCATCGCCGTGGGGGTGGTCTGGCGCGACGTCGAGTCGGCCCTCTCCCAGCTGCACGGGGAGCGGATCGACACCGGCGAGACGCTGGTGGGGAACAACCCCGCCGACGAACTCGCCAGACGGCGCCGCGACCGGGCCGTGTGACGAACGGCCGATTGTCAGTGCTCTGAGGCAGCATCGGTGGTGTGAGAACCGCCCCGACCATCCTCCATCTCGACATGGACGCCTTCTTCGCCGCCGCGGAGCAGGCGGCCAAGCCGAGTCTGCGCGGGAAGGCGGTCGTCGTCGGGGGGCTCGGGCCGCGCGGAGTGGTCTCGACGGCCTCGTACGAGGCGCGCAGGTTCGGGGTGCACTCCGCGATGCCGATGGCGCAGGCGCGCAGGCTCGCGCCGAACGCGGCGTATCTCGTGCCCCGCTTCACCGTCTACCGGACGATCAGCGAGCAGGTCATGGAGCTGCTGGGGCGGCTCTCCCCGCTGGTGGAGCCGCTGAGTCTGGACGAGGCCTTCGTGGACCTGGAGGCCGGCGGCTCCGCCGACGACTCGGCGAGCGCGCGGGTGGCCGGTGAGCAGCTGCGCAGGGACATCAGGGCCGTCACGGGACTCACCGGCTCGGTGGGGCTCGCCGCCTCCAAGATGCTGGCGAAGATCGCCTCGGAGCAGGCCAAGCCCGACGGGCTGGTCCTCATAGAGCCCGGCACCGAGCGCGGGCTGCTCGGGCCGATGTCGGTGCGGATCCTGCCGGGGGTCGGCCCCGCCACCGGTGATCATCTGCGGCGCGCCGGGATGACGACGGTCGCCGAGCTGGCGGAGGCCGGCGAGGACGAGCTGGTCCGGCTGCTGGGCAAGGCGCACGGCAGCTCGCTGTACCGGATGGCGCTGGCCCACGACGAGCGTCCCGTGGTGTCCGACCGGGAGGCCAAGTCCGTGTCGGTCGAGGACACCTTCGACGTGGATCTGCACGACCGGGTCCGGGTGCGTACGGAGGTCGACCGGCTGGCCGACCGGTGCGTGGAGCGGCTGCGCGCCTCCGGGCACTCCGGGCGGACGGTGGTCCTCAAGGTGCGGCGCTACGACTTCTCGACGCTGACCCGTTCGGAGACGCTGCGCGGGCCGACGGACGACGTGGGAGTCGTCCGCGAGGCGGCGGGGCGGCTGCTGGAGTCCGTGGACACGACCGGCGGGGTGCGGCTGCTGGGGGTCGGCGTCACGGGACTCGCCGACTACACACAGGAAGACCTCTTCGCCCAGGCGGCCGCCGAAGGGCCCAAAGCGGCGGCCGCCGAGGCCGCGGAGTCGGCGGAGCCCGCCGAGTCCGCTGCCGGGCCGCCGGAGCCCTCCGCGGAGCCCGGCGGCTCTCCCGGCGGCGGGCCGCCCGCGATGCCCGCAGAGGCCCCGACAGCGGCCGTGGAGGTCCCGGCCCCGGCTGAGCGGCGCTTCGCCGCCGGGCATGACGTGCATCACGCGGTCTTCGGACCCGGCTGGGTGCAGGGCAGCGGCCTTCGCCGGGTCACGGTGCGCTTCGAGGTGCCGGGCTCGCTGCCCGGCCGGGTACGGACGTTCTGGGTGGACGACCCCGACCTGGAGCCCGCCGACCCGCTGCCGCTGGTGCCGCTCGCGCCTGCGGACACGGACCCAGCGGCGCCGGATCAGTCCTCCTGGCCGGCCAGACGGCCGAAGTCCCGCTGGGAGTCCCCGTCCGACAGGGAAGCCGGCCGCTCGGACGGCTCCGGGAGGGCGAGGCCGTAGTGGTGGTAGAGCTGCAGTTCCTGCTCGGGGGAGAGATGCCGGCCGACACCGAAGTCCGGCGCGTCCTTGATCAGGGACCGGTCGAACGGCACGCGCAGCGCCTCGTCCACCAGCGTGCTGGGGCTGAGGGGTACGAAGGCGTCGTGGCTGAACAGCCCCGTACGCACGGCGGCCCACTCCGGGACGCCTGTCGCGTCGTCGAGATAGACCTCGTCCACCGTGCCGATCTTGTGGCCGTCGCGGTCGAACGCCTTGCGGCCGATCAGGCTGCGCGGATCGATATCGCTCTCCACGGTCCCTCCAATTGGTCGCAACTGCTGGTAAAGACTACAAAAGTGCAGATCCGGCAAGGCGGCCACTCGAAAAGTTGGCCTCAAGCGCTCGCTGGTAGGCTGGCAGACGGCTGTCGACCCCGTGCGGGAGAGTCCTCCGATTGAGATCATCGGAGGCGCCGAAGGAGCAAATCCTCCCCGGAATCTCTCAGGCCCCCGTACCGCACGGACGAGGTCACTCTGGAAAGCAGGGCGGATGCCGCGAGGCAGCCGCTCTCACCGACGGTGAAAGCCGGGCCGCCGCAGGGCGGGCCGGTGAAGCTCTCAGGTCGAGATGACAGAGGGGGAGGCCGCCCGGGCACCCGCGTCTTGGTGCCCCTCGCAGGTCGTGTCGACCAGGAGGCCTCCGTAATGACCGCCAACCGCATTCCGCTCGCACAGCTGGAGCGAGGCACCCCCTTCGAACAGCGCCACATCGGTCCCGACGCCGGCGCTCAGGCGAAGATGCTCGCCCAGGTCGGTTACGGCTCGCTGGACGAGCTGACCGCCGCGGCCGTGCCCGACGTGATCAAGAGTGCGGAGGCGCTGCGGCTTCCCGACGCCCGTACCGAGGCCGAGGTCCTGGCCGAGCTGCGCAGCCTCGCCGACCGCAACCAGGTGCTCGCGCCGATGATCGGCCTCGGCTACTACGGCACCTTCACCCCGCCGGTGATCCTGCGGAACGTGATGGAGAACCCGGCCTGGTACACCGCGTACACGCCCTACCAGCCGGAGATCTCCCAGGGCCGGCTGGAGGCGCTGCTCAACTTCCAGACCGTAGTCGCCGACCTCACGGGACTGCCCACCTCGGGCGCCTCCCTGCTCGACGAGTCCACGGCCGCCGCCGAGGCGATGGCGCTGTCCCGCCGGGTCGGCAAGGTCAAGAACGGCGTCTTCCTGGTCGACGCCGACACCCTGCCGCAGACGATCGCCGTGATCCGGACCCGCGCCGAACCGACCGGCGTCGAGGTCGTCGTCGCCGACCTGACCGACGGCATCCCCGCCGAGGCCGCCGAGCGCGGTGTCTTCGGCGTCCTGCTCCAGTACCCCGGCGCCTCCGGTGCCGTACGGGACATCGCGCCCGTCGTCGAGCGGGCCCACGAACTCGGCGCCGTCGTCACCGTCGCCGCCGACCTGCTCGCGCTGACGCTCCTCACCTCGCCCGGCGAGCTCGGCGCCGACATCGCCGTCGGCACCACCCAGCGCTTCGGCGTCCCCATGGGCTTCGGCGGACCGCACGCCGGCTTCATGGCCGTGCGCGAGACGTTCGCCCGCAACCTGCCGGGCAGGCTCGTCGGGGTCTCCGTCGACGCCGACGGCGACCGGGCGTACCGGCTGGCCCTCCAGACCCGCGAGCAGCACATCCGCCGCGAGAAGGCCACCAGCAACATCTGCACCGCCCAGGTGCTGCTCGCCGTGATGGCCGGCATGTACGCCGTCTACCACGGCCCGGAGGGACTGCGCGCCATCGCGCAGCGCACGCACCGGTTCGCCACGCTGCTCGCCGAGGGGCTGCGGGCCGGCGGCACGGAGATCGTCCACGGCACGTACTTCGACACCGTCACCGCGCGGGTCCCCGGCCGGGCGGCCGACGTGGTGGCGGCGGCACGCGAGAACGGCGTCAACATCCGGCTCGTCGACGCCGACCATGTCTCGATCGCCTGCGACGAGACCACCGGCCGGGTGCAGCTGTCCGCCGTGTGGACCGCCTTCGGCGTGGACGCCGACATCGACGCGCTCGACGCGACGGCCGACGACGACCTGCCCGAGGCGCGGCTGCGCTCCGACGACTACCTGACGCACCCCGTCTTCCACCAGCACCGCTCCGAGACGGCGATGCTGCGCTACCTGCGCAGGCTCGCCGACCGCGACTACGCGCTGGACCGCGGCATGATCCCGCTCGGCTCGTGCACCATGAAGCTGAACGCGACCACGGAGATGGAGTCCGTCACCTGGCCCGAGTTCGGCGCGCTGCACCCCTTCGCCCCGGCCGACCAGGCGCAGGGCTATCTGACGCTCATCCGCGAGCTGGAGGAGCGGCTCGCCGAGGTCACCGGCTACGACGCGGTGTCGCTCCAGCCCAACGCCGGCTCGCAGGGCGAGTTCGCCGGGCTGCTCGCCGTACGCGCGTACCACCGCGCCAACGGCCAGGAGGGGCGCACCGTCTGCCTGATCCCATCCTCGGCGCACGGCACGAACGCGGCGAGCGCGGTCATGGCCGGTATGAAGGTCGTCGTCGTGAAGACCAGCGACGACGGTGACGTGGACGTCGCCGACCTGCACGCGAAGATCGAGCAGTACGGCGACCAGCTCGCCGTCCTGATGGTCACCTACCCGTCCACGCACGGCGTCTTCGAAGAGCACATCACCGACATCTGCGCCGCCGTGCACGACGCGGGCGGCCAGGTCTACGTGGACGGCGCCAACCTCAACGCGCTGGTGGGGCTCGCCAAGCCCGGCAAGTTCGGCTCGGACGTGTCCCATCTGAACCTGCACAAGACGTTCTGCATCCCGCACGGCGGCGGCGGCCCCGGCGTCGGCCCCGTCGGCGTACGGGCCCACCTCGCGCCGTACCTGCCCAACCACCCCCTCCAGCCGGCCGCCGGACCGGAGACAGGTGTGGGACCGATCTCAGCCGCCCCCTGGGGCTCGGCGGGCATCCTGCCGATCTCCTGGGCGTACGTGCGGCTGATGGGCGGCGAAGGGCTCAAGCGGGCCACCCAGGTCGCGGTGCTGGCGGCCAACTACATCGCCAAGCGGCTGGAGCCGCACTACCCGGTCCTGTACACGGGCCCCAACGGGCTGGTCGCCCACGAGTGCATCGTGGATCTGCGGCCCCTGACGAAGGCGACGGGCGTCAGCGTCGACGACATCGCCAAGCGCCTCATCGACTACGGCTTCCACGCGCCGACGATGTCCTTCCCCGTGGCCGGCACGCTGATGATCGAGCCGACCGAGAGCGAGGACCTGGCCGAGCTGGACCGGTTCTGCGAGACGATGATCGCGATCCGCGCCGAGATCGAGAAGGTCGCATCGGGCGAGTGGCCCGCCGACGACAACCCGCTGCGGGGTGCTCCGCACACGGCGGCGGCCCTGGGCGGCGAGTGGGACCACGCGTACAGCCGTGACGAGGCGGTCTTCCCCGCCGGGGTCTCGGCGGCCGACAAGTACTGGCCGCCGGTGCGCCGGATAGACGGCGCCTTCGGTGACCGCAACCTGGTCTGCTCCTGCCCGCCGCTGGACGCGTACGACCACTGAGGTGACCACCGACAGCGGAGAGTGACGAGGCGCGGACATGCGTCGGGGCCGGTACGGAGGAAGATCTCCGGCCGGCCCCAGTCATACCGACGGCATCAGGCTGCCGTCACCACCTGCTCGGAGCGGAGCGGCCGGTGGGGAGCGATGATCTTGCCGTCCGGCAGCAGTTCACCGGTGTCCTCGAAGAGCAGGATGCCGTTGCACAGCAGACTCCAGCCCTGCTCGGGGTGGCTCGCCATCAGTCGGGCGGCCTCCCGGTCGGCTGAGTCGGCTGTCGGGCAGGCTGGTTGATGCTGGCACATGGGTAGGTTCTTTCGCTGCGTCGTAGTGACTGTCCTGCGGCTCGATGCGCTCACGGCCGCCCCCGTATCTGTTGTCGGTCCCAGTGTTGCCCCACGGACGCCGATCCGCAGGTATTTCACGGCAGCACTTTGTGTTGAGTAATGACGTCGCTCCGTGCCGGGCGGTTCAGCTCAACTCGGCCATCCTCCGGGACCGTTCGTCACGGCATGCGGCGCGCCCCGTGGCCGGAGGGCAACGGGGCGCGGGGACGGCGGTCGCGACGCAGGTCAGGCGGGGGTCCGGACGAGTGAGGCCGGCTTCGGCGCGAGCCGCAGACCGATCATCGGCAGCAGCTCGGAGACGCGGTGCGGGAGGTGCGAGGCGATACCGGGCGGCGCGGGCGCCAGCGGCACCAGCAGGTCGGCGGGGGCGGGCGAGCCCTCCGACGCGTCCGCGTCCGTGTCCTCGTGCAGCCACAGCGTGAGCATGTACAGCTCGGGTACGGAGAGCAGCCGTGGCTGATACGAGGCACTCAGTGTCTCGGCCTGGCGCAGCGCGCGCTCGGTCGAGGGGACGTAGGGGCCTTCGAAGAACCGCGAGAAGGCCCAGCCGTCGGGGGTGAGCATCGTGTCCGCCGCAGCCACGGCGCGCTCGGCGCTGCGGATCAGGAACCGCCAGCCGGTCAACCGGGTCCTCGGGGTGCTGCCGGCCGGGGAGACCCGGTCCAGCACATGAACGGGCAGGGGGAACTCGGCGCTCAGCTGTCCCTGGACGGACTGCAGAGCGGGCGTGCGTGCTTCACGGACGGCGGTAGGTGAACCGAGGGCCGCGAGAACGCTGCGCAGGGCGGGCGCGGGAGCCGGGGGGACATGCAGCGGCATGGTGGGTTGCCTCTCACTCAGGAGACAGGGTGAAACGTGGGCATACGGGGGCGGTGCGTGCGGGTGCGGACGTCGCTGTCGGCAGACGAGGTCAGAGGAGGAGCCAAGGGCCACGTGGCCGGGCGCCGACTCTCCGCCTCGTTCGGCAGTTTATACGACGCGTGTTCACGCGGTGTTTCTTCTAGCTGTCGTAGATATTGCGGCAAGGCGTTATTCGGTCCAACTTGTGCGGAGTTCCCGCAGATAAATCGTGAACGCGGCCGTCTGGCCTGGGCCGATACCGGCTGCGCGGTCGGCCGAAACTCGTTGGCGATTCCGTGCCCGACCGGGCGGTGTCCGCAGAAGAGCCGGTGTCTTGTCAGTCACATACCAATGGGCATGCCAAAGGAATGTGCCGTACGACCGTTCTCACCACTCTACCTGGCGTACCCGGTGAACGGGACGTTACGGATCACCGTCCGGGGGCATTATCGACCGTGACATGAGTACGGGCCGACCGGCCGGTCACTCGGGGAGGACACTCGATGGGTGAGAAGGTCGTTGCGGACGGTGGTGGCCTGTCCGACCGCCAGAAGTACCGGCGGAAGTCGCAGCAGTGCCTCGCGGCGCTGGGACGGCTGCTGGCCGAGGAGCGGTTCGACCGGCCCAGGAATCTGATGGGCCTGGAGATCGAACTGAATCTGGCCGGATCCGACGGGATGCCCCGCATGATGAATGCGGAGGTGCTGAAGCGCATCGCGAGCGAGGATTTCCAGACCGAACTGGGAATGTTCAACCTGGAAGTAAATATCGCTCCGCATCGTCTGGACGGGCGGGTTCTGGATCAGCTCGCCGAGGAACTGCGGGCCGGCCTTGGATATGCCCACCGCAAAGCCAACGAGGTCGACGCCGGCATCGTGATGATCGGAATTCTTCCGACGCTGGCGGGTAAGGACGTCGTCTCGGCGAATCTGTCGGACGTCGACCGCTACACCTTGTTGAACGAACAGATGGTCGCCGCCAGGGGCGAGGATTTCACCCTCGACATCGACGGCGTGGAGCGGCTGGTCTGCACGTCGGCGTCGATTGCGCCGGAGGCCGCCTGCACCTCCGTACAACTGCATCTGCAAGTGACGCAGGAGCGTTTCGCCGACGTCTGGAACGCCGCGCAGTGCGTCGCGGCCGTACAGGTCGCCCTCGGCGCCAACTCGCCGTTCCTGTTCGGCAAGGAGCTGTGGCGGGAGTCCAGGCCGCCGCTGTTCCAGCAGGCGACCGACGTCAGGCCGCCCGAGCTGACCGCGCAGGGCGTCCGGCCGAGGACCTGGTTCGGGGAGCGCTGGATCGATTCCGCTTACGACCTGTTCGAGGAGAATCTGCGCTATTACCCGGCGCTGCTGCCGATCTGTTCGGAGGAGGACCCGCTGCGGGTGCTCGACGAGGGCGGCATCCCCGACCTCCAGGAGCTGGCCCTGCATAACGGCACCGTCTACCGGTGGAACCGGCCGGTGTACGAGGTCGCCGACGGCGTGCCGCACCTGCGGGTCGAGAACCGCGTCCTGCCGGCCGGGCCCACGGTCGCCGACGTCATCGCCAACACGGCCTTCTACTACGGCCTGGTGCGGGCGCTGGCGGAGGACGAGCGGCCGGTGTGGGAGCAGCTGCCCTTCTCGGTGGCGGCCGAGAACTTTGACACCGCCTGCCGCCACGGCATCGAGGCGGAGCTGGCCTGGCCGCGTCCCGGGCGGGCGTCGGGCATCACCTCGGTACCCGTGGCGAAGCTGGTACGGGACGAGCTGCTGCCGCTGGCGGCGGCCGGGCTCGACGCGTGGAACATCGAGCCCGCCGACCGGGACCTCTACCTCGGGATCATCGACGAGCGCTGCAAGCGGCGGATGAACGGCGCCTCATGGCAGGTGGACACCTTCCACCGGGCCCTGGACGCCGGACTGGAGCGGGACGCGGCGTTCGCCGCGCTCACCCGCCGCTACAGCGAGCTGATGCACCAGGGGGACCCGGTGCACACCTGGCCGGTCGGCTTCCCCGGCCAGTCGTGAGGTGAGTGCCGGTCCTGACCCGACTGTCAGGACCGACTGTCACGACCGGCTGTCACGCCCGGCTGTCACGCCTGGCTGTCACGACTGGCCGTCAGGACTGGCCGACCGTCATGACCGCCTTCAGGATCACCGCCTGGATGTCGGCCGGATCGCTCACCTCGTAGCCGGCGCCGCCGGTTGCCTTGGCGATCTGGTCGACCTCGGTGCGGTCGGCGTCGGGCCCCACCGCGATCCCGATCATCGGCACCGGGCGCCGGGGGTCGGCGAGCGTCCTGAGCCGGTTGATCAGGGCGCCGCGGGAAATGCTGTGGTCGTCCTGGTTGGTGCCGTCCGTGAGGACGACGAGCGCGTTGAACTTGCCGCTCACATAGGTCGACTGGGCCTTCTGGTAGGCGGCCAGCGTCGTGTCGTACAGCCCCGTCGAGCCGTCCGGCACCGGCTTGAGTGAAGCGAAGGCGGCGGCCAGCCGCTCGCGGTGGGTGCCGCCGCCCGGCGCCGACTCACCGAGCCGGGCCGTCGGCTCAAGCTCGCGGTAGTCCTTGGCACCGTCGAGCTTGGTGGCGAACTCCCACAGCCCGACCTCGTCCTGCGGCGTGAACTGGGCGAGGGCCTGGAGCAGCGACCCCTTGGTGACATCCATCCTGGACTGACCCTTGCGGCCGGGCACCGGATCCGCCATCGACCCGGAGGCGTCCACGACCACCGTCAGCCGGGCGCTCTGCACGGTGATGGTCCACAGACCGAGTGTCTGCTGCACCGCGTCGTCCGTGGGCGGGGGCGCGTCGCTCGACGCGTACGGCTGCGGGGCCCGGCCGCCGGCCGTGCGCACCATGGCCGCCTTCAGCGGGGTGTCGGCGGCCCGGAAGCCGTGGTCCTGGAGGGTGTGCAGCGCGGCGCTCTGACTGAGCAGGGTCATGAAGCGCAGCGCCGCCCTGCCCTGGTCCGTGGTCAGCTCGCTGTCGTCGACCAGGTTGAACGGGTAGTCCAGCGCCGGGGTGGCGTCCGTCGGATAGAAGAGGTCGAGATTCGACGCGCCGCCGCCGTCGGAGTTGTGGGCGAACGCCGCCTGCTCGGACAGCAGCACCGCCTCGTTACGGCGCGGATTGCCCGTCTCGGTACCGGAGTCGTCCTGCGCGAGGGTCTGCAGCACCTGGGTGTCGGAGTCGGAGGCGCGCTGCGCGAGGAGCTTGGCCGTGGCGGCGACCTGGGTGTCGCTGCCCGCGCCGGAAGCCTGGGCCGACGTGGCGATGCTGGCGAGCGCGAGGAGGCCGGTGGCGCTGCGGGCCGGGTCGGCGGTGCCGAGACGTACCTTGTCGGTGGCGGTCGTCGCCGCCGTCAGCTCGGCCCAGCTGTACTTCTTGTTGGGCCAGCCCAGCGAGGCAGCGGCCGTGGGGACGGCGCCGACCGTGACGGGGGAGCTGGCCACATTGCCGGCGGGGGTGAGCGGGACGCCGTTGCCCTTGCCCCGGGCCCGGTCCGTCCAGAGCGACGAGTCGGGCACCCAGATCTGGTAGTCGGGGTCGGTGGTTCCGTCGGAGAGGGAGGCCGCGACCTTGAAGCTCTCCCGCGCGGCGACCTGGACGTCGAGACAGTGTCCGTCCGTGGTGACCTTGTCCCGCCGGGCCCGGTCGGCGATGGTACGCAGCACGGGCGCGATGTCGGGAGAGGCCACCAGATCCACCCGTACCGGATCACCTGCGCAGGGCCCCGAGCGGGAGAGCAGTCCCGCCTGGGCCGCCACCCCGGCGCCCGCGGCCACCACCAGGACGAGGATGGTGGTGACCACCACACCTCGGCGGCGCGGCGGACGGTCCCTGGCGGCGTTCCTCACAGGCTCGTCGGGCAAGCTGTGACGTCCCATAGCGGTGGTGCCCCTCCGTGAAGGGTGAACAAGGGAGAAGGGGGACCTCGCCGTCGAACGGCGTCCGTCCCCCGGCCTGTCGTGCGCGATCTTCGTACCTGTATTCGAGACCCTAGTGGCACGGCGAGTGGCATGAGGCGGGAATGAACAACTGGAGGCAGGAGTGCAGACAGACGCCGGGAGCGTGGCCGGTTCTTTTCCCGAGGAGGACCCCTCACGGAAGATCTTCCGGTCCGAGACGGTGCTCGTACTGGCGCTCTCGCTCGGTGCAAGCGGTGTATCGGCGCTGATCAGTTTTGTCGGCTCGGTGACGAACAGCCAGGCGCTGAAACACCAGCAGGCCACGCTCAACGCGTCGGCCGCACCCGGGCGGCCCTGGCTGGATCTCGCCTGGCAGTTGTTCGGTATCGCCACGGCGCTGGTGCCCGTCGCGCTTGTCGCGCATCTGCTGCTGCGGGAGGGCAGCAGCCTGCGCGCCATCGGCTTCGACCGGCTGCGGCCGCGGTCGGACCTCGGCCGCGGTGTGCTGATCGCCGCCGGGATCGGCAGCATCGGGCTCGCGTTCTACCTGGTGGTGCAGAACCTGGGCTTCAACCTGACCGTCGTACCGGAGTCACTGCCGGACGTGTGGTGGAAGTTCCCCGTGCTGATCCTCTCCGCCGTGCAGAACGCCGTCCTGGAGGAGGTCATCGTCGTCGGGTATCTGCTGCGCAGGCTCGGCCAGCTCGGCTGGTCGCCGATGGCGGCCCTGGTGGCGAGTTCGGTGCTGCGCGGCTCGTACCACCTGTACCAGGGCGTCGGGGGCTTCCTCGGCAACATGGCGATGGGCGTGGTCTTCGTCTATCTGTACCGGCGCTGGGGGCGGGTGGGACCGCTGGTCGCGGCCCACTCGCTGCTCGACATCGGGGCGTTCGTCGGCTTCGCGCTGCTGGCGGGCAAGGTCGGCTGGCTGCCGACGGGTTAGCGGCCGGGCGGGGAGCTGAACAGTTCTCCTTCGATGACCGTCACGGCGCTGCCGGTGAGCAGGGTCCGTTCGCCGCGCAGCGCCGTACGGACGAGTCCGGTGCGGGCGGACGCCTGCAGTCCGGTCAGTTCGTCGCGGCCGAACCGGGCCGACCAGAAGGGGGCGAGCGCCGTGTGCGCGCTGCCCGTCACGGGATCCTCGTCGATCCCCACACCGGGGAAGAAACAGCGCGAGACGAAGTCGTAGCCGCGGCCGGGATCCTCGGCCGCCGCTGTGGCGATGATGCCGCGCCGGCTCTGCCGCATCAGGTCGGGGGAGTGCGGGGCGAGCGCGCGTACCGTCCGCTCGTCCGCCACCTCGACCAGCAGGTCCCCGATGTGCTCCGAGGTGTCGTGCACCGAGACGGGATCGGCGCCCAGGGCCTCCGCGAGCCCGTCGGGAGCGGCCACCGCCGTCAGCGGTGAGGTCGGGAAGTCGAGTGTGATCGTGCCGTCGTCGTGCGCGGCGGCGCCGAGGACTCCGGGCCGGGCGGCGAACCGTACGGCGCCGTTCGTGCGGCCCGTGGTGTGCAGGACATGCGCGGTGGCGAGCGTGGCATGGCCGCACATGTCCACCTCGGTGCTGGGGGTGAACCAGCGCAGCGCCCAGTCGGCGGGTCCGCCGGGCGGCAGCGGGTGGGCGAACGCCGTCTCCGAGAGATGCACCTCGGTCGCGACCTGCTGCAGCCAGCTGTCGGCCGGGAAGCCGTCGGAGTCCAGGAGGAGCACCCCTGCGGGGTTGCCCGCGAAGGGCCGGTCGGTGAAGGCGTCGACGATTCGAATCTGCATCCGCCGAGCGTAGGCGGCGCGCGAAGCCACAGGCCAAGGCCAATACGCGGGTGGCGGCCCGGAAAAGTTCCGGCAGCTGTTTGCCAAGCGATGCGTTCCGATATATCGTTGAGCCATCGCGACAGATTCGCGATAAGTCTAAGAAGAGAGGAGCGCAGTCATGCGTTCACACGGACATGAGCACGGACCCGAAGCGGGTCACTGCGGACCCGGCCAGCACGGCAGGGGCGGCTTCGAAGGGCGGCGCGGGGCCTTCGGCCCGTTCGGCCCGCCCTTCGGCGGACCTTTCGGAGGCGGCGGACGCGGTCGTGGCGGCGGTGGCAGGGGACGGGCGCGACGCGGTGACGTACGCGCCTCGATCCTGGCGCTGCTGAAGGACCGGCCGATGCACGGCTACGAGATGATCCAGGAGATCGGCGAGCGCAGCGGCGGGGCCTGGCGCCCCAGCCCCGGCTCGGTGTATCCGACGCTCCAGCTGCTGGAGGACGAGGGTCATATCACCAGTCAGAGCGAGGGCGGCAAGAAGCTGTTCACGCTGACCGAATCGGGGCGTACGGAGGCCGAGTCCGGCCCCGAGGCCCCCTGGGAAGAGGCGGGCCGTGGAGTCGACTGGGAGTCGATCAACGAGATCCGCCAGGCGGGCTTCGGCCTGATGGAGGCGTTCGGGCAGGTCTGGAAGACCGGCACGCCCGAGCAGCGCCAGAAGGCGCTCGCCGTCACCAACGAAGCACGGAAGAAGCTCTATCTGATCCTTGCCGGCGACGACGAGTGATCGTCGGCCGTCGTCATGGCTGAGATGAGTGAGTGTGAAGGGCCTGTCCGGCCTTGATCCGCCGGACAGGCCCTTTTCTTTGTCAGGTGCGGTCGGCCGTCCGCAGCCGCCAGAACACCGCCGAGTCGAACCAGTCGGACGCCCGTGGGTGCGGGCCCTCGTCATGACAGAGGAAAGCCGCCCAGAACACATCGCCCCGCAGCGCCTCCGCCGGTGCGTACACGCGGTAGACGTACTGCAGCCCGTCCTCGGCGAGCAGGGCCACCATCCAGTACATCGGGCGCCCTCCCTGCGGCAACGGGTCTCGGTCGTCGTACGTTGCGACGCGTGCGCGCTCCGTGACGGTTGCGGATGGCAAGGCGGCTCGCCTCCCCTCCGGGAGGAGTGGGGCGATCTCCTTCGTAAGGAGGAGAAGCCGCATGTCTGTGCCCACCTTCGGTGGGACCGGCGAATGCTTCCCGGCGGGGATGCGGCAATTATGTGCGACTGATGAGGTGGGAGTGTGCAAAGCCCTACCCCGCAGGTGCCAGGACAGCCCGCACCGAACAACTCCGACATCGACGCCCGTCTCACCGTGGAACTGGCCTCGGTGGTCTCGGGTGCGCGCAGACGGGCGCACCGCGACGGGGACCAGCAGATCGACACGGCCCATTTGCTGCACTCGCTCGTCGAGTCGGACCCCGAGGTGCGCGAGGCCTTCGACAGCGGACCCCAGGTCGCCCGGGTGCTGGGCTATCTCGTCCAGCGCAGCATCGGCTACGGCCTGCGCTGGCAGGGCACCGTCGAGGACTCGGGCGCCGTGCCCGTCGTGACGGAGCAGGGGCCTGCGGTGGCCGGCTGGTCGCCCGCCGCCCTGACCGCGATGGACGGCGCCCTGGAGCGCGCGGCGCGGCGCGGTGACCCGCAGGCGGGCGGGCTGGATCTGCTGGCCGCGCTCGCAGCCGACCGCGCCTGCCGCGCGGTCGAGGTGCTCGAACGAGCCGGGGTCGACACGCGGAGCCTCGCCTGGCGGCTGGCCTGTGCCTGCCCGCAGGCATGACAGGTGCGATCACGCCGCACGCGGCGCGATCGCTGCGACAGGTGCCACCGGTGTGACGCTCCTGACGCCGACTGCCATGATGACGCCATGCATGTGTCTCAGCGCAGGAGCGCCAGTCTTGGACTCGCCCTGGTTTCGGCGTTCGCGTTCGGCGGGTCCGGCGTCGCGGCCAAGCCGCTGATCGAGGCGGGGCTCGACCCGCTGCACGTGGTCTGGCTCAGGGTCGCCGGAGCCGCCCTCGTCATGCTGCCGGTGGCCTGGCGCCATCGCGCCCTGGTCACCCGCAGGCCGGCGCTGCTCGTCGGCTTCGGGCTGCTGGGCGTCGCGGGGGTGCAGGCGTTCTACTTCGCGGCGATCTCCCGTATCCCCGTCGGGGTCGCGCTGCTCGTCGAATACCTCGCTCCGGCCCTGGTGCTGCTCTGGGTGCGCTTCGTGCAGCGCAGGCCGGTCAGCCGGGCGGCGGCCGTCGGTGTGGTGCTCGCCGTCGGCGGACTCGCCAGTGTGGTCGAGATCTGGAGCGGGCTGAGCTTCGACGCGGTCGGTCTGCTGCTGGCCCTCGGCGCCGCGTGCTGCCAGGTCGGCTACTTCGTCCTGTCGGACCATGCCGGGGACGGCGACGAACCGGCGCCCCCGATGGGCGTGATCGCGTACGGGCTGCTCGTCGGCGCTGTCGTGCTCACGGTCGTGGCCCGGCCGTGGGGCATGGACTGGTCGCTGCTCGGCGGCAGCGCCGACATGGGCGGGACGCGGGTCGCCGGGGCGCTGCTGGTCGGCTGGATCGTACTGATCGCGACCGTGCTCGCGTACATGACCGGCGTGGTCTCGGTGCGCAGGCTGTCGCCGCAGGTGGCCGGTGTCGTCGCCTGTCTGGAGGCGGTCGTCGCGACCGTACTGGCCTGGGTGCTGCTGCGGGAGCATCTTTCGGCGCCGCAGATCGTGGGCGGGGTCGTCGTGCTCATCGGCGCCTTCGTCGCCCAGTCCACTACCCGCGAGCCACCCACGGGTCCCACGCCGGGCGGCCCCGGCGAAGTGGTCGATGAGCCGGCGGGCGAGCCCGAGCGGTTGTCCGCCGCCGGGCCGACCGCCTAGCGCCGCGATCGGCAATGTTCGCCCGTGGAGGGCCGGGGACCGCGACAGGGCAAAGCTTGCCGGGAGAGGCGCTAGGGTACGGATCATGCCTTTGACCGTATTGCCGCCTCCCGCCGCTTAGCGCGGGCGGCCATCCGCTGACGAAGACCGGACCGGGCACCGCCGATGTGCGCTTACCCCGGGTGGTTCGTCGCTGCCCGCGTGACGGAGCTGAGCGACCAACCAACCGTTCTTCTCACGGAGTGTCACGTGTCGAAGTCTTCTTCCGTTTCTGTTCCCGATTCCGGCCCCGCCGCTGTCGCCGTGTCCGACGACACGCGCGTGGGGCGCAGTCTGTCCTTCCTGATCGTCGCGGGTCTCGCCTGGGGCACGGCCGGCGCCGCGGGGTCGCTGGTCTACCGGATCAGTGACATGGGTCCTTTCGCGCTCTCCTTCTGGCGCTGCACGGGCGGACTCGTCCTGCTGCTGGGCGCGTTGGCGCTGCGCCCGCGCCGGGCCAGGGCACGGGCCAACGCGACTGCTGCCGAACCGCGCGGGCGCAGGCTGCTGCGCATCCTCGGCAGCGGCTGCTGCTTCACCGTCTTCCAGACCGCCTACTTCGGCGCCGTCCAGCTGACCGGGCTGGCCGTCGGTACCGTCGTCACCCTCGGCGCCGGGCCGGTGTTCATCGCGGTCGGCGCCCGGCTGACCATGGGGGAGCGGCTGGGCGGCGGCGGGCTGCTCGCCGTGACCGGGGCGCTCGGCGGACTCGGCGTGCTGGTCCTGGGCGGCAGCGGCAGCGGCGACGTACACCCGGCGGGGATCGCGCTCGCCGTGCTGTCGGCGGCCGGGTACGCGGCGATGACGCTGCTCACCCGCTGGCTCGGCCGTGGCGGCGGGGCGGCCGATCCGCTGTCCACGACGGCCTGGTCCTGCGCGGTCGGTACCGTCACACTGCTGCCGTTCGGGGCCGCCGAGGGGCTGCTGCCGCACACCGCCCAACTGCCTGACGTCGTCGGTCTGCTGGTCTATGTGGCGGCCGTGCCGACCGCTCTCGCCTACGCGCTGTACTTCGCGGGCGCCGGAGTCGTGCGCTCGGCCACCGTCTCCGTGATCATGCTGCTGGAGCCGGTGAGCGCGGCCGTGATCGCCGTGAGCCTGCTCGACGAACGGCTCACCGGCGCCACGGTCGTGGGCACCCTGCTGCTGCTCGCGGCGGTGGCCGGGCTGGCGGTCGCCGAGGCCAGGGGAGCGGCGGCCCGGCGCAGGGTCGCGGTGCTCGTCTGACAGCTCCTTCGGATCGCGGGAAGGGGCTCGCGGCCGGGCCCGGTCAGCCCTGCGGGGCACCGTCCTGCGGGGCGCCGGGCGTCCGGTGGCGCAGATGGTGGGCGTACGCGGCGGCGTCGCGCGGGCCGCCGCGTGCGAGCAGCCAGGCCGCCGTGCGTTCCTTCACGTCGTCCGGTTTGTGCGCCGCGTACTTGAACTTGGCGCGGACGTCGGTCACTTCCAGCCGCAGCCCGCGGATCCCGGACAGCATCCTGCCGTACGGGGCCTCGCCGACGGCGGCGCGCGCCGAGCCGCCGTCCGGCTGGAAGTGGCCCACCTGCGCGTTGAGCAGGTCCGCCTTCTCCCGCGGGTCGTCCACGAGGTGTGCGGTGCAGCGCAGCTGGACGGCCGCGTAGAAGCTGGTGGGTGTGCCGTGCTCGGGCGGGGTGTCGTCCGGCGCCTGCCAGGGGCCCGGCACGTAGACGTAGTCGTCGACGACGCTCAGCAGGACCGGTGCACCGGCCTCGACGGCCGGCCAGATCGGGTTGGGCCGGGCGAGATGCGTGAGCACCTCACCGTGCGGCCCGCGCAGCGGATCGTAGGCGAAGTGCAGCGGCTGGACGTAAGGCGGCTCACCCGGCAGGCCGTTGACGGCGAGCTGGCCGAAGTCGTGCTCAGCGAGCCACTGTTGCCAGACACCGTCGTCCTGCGGCGCGTCCCAGGGATGGATCAGCACGGCGGGCTCCTCAGAGGACGGTGAGATAGTCGGGCACGGCGACGGCCGGGTCGAGGTCGTCCGCCGGAATCGGCGGGCCGTAGCCGCGCTCCACCGGGACGACACCGCTCCAGTGGGGGAGTGCCACGTCCTCAGGCTCGTCACCGGGGCCGCCCGTACGGACCTTGGCCGACACCTCGTGGAGATCGAGGCTGAGCACGGCGGTCGCCGCCAGCTCCCTTTCGTTGCCCGGCCGGGAGTCGTGGGACCGACCAGGGACGACATGGTCGACGATCGCGTCGAGCGCGACGCGCCGCTCCTGCGGGTCCGTCACCTGGTGGGCGACGCCGTGCACCACCACGGAGCGGTAGTTGATCGAGTGGTGGAAGGCGGAGCGCGCCAGCACCAGCCCGTCGACATGGGTGACGGTGAGGCACACGGCAAGACCGGGGTCGGTGTCGTCCGGCTGCCGCGCGCCGGCCATCCGCAGCGGGCGCGAGCCGGTCGACCCGTGCACGTACAGCCGCTCGCCCACCCGTCCGTAGAGGGTGGGCAGCACGACCGGTGCGCCGTCCCTGACGAAGCCGAGGTGGCAGAGGTACGTCTCGTCGAGTATCGCGTGCACCAGTTCGCGGTCGTAGGACGCCCGCTTCGCCGAGCGGGTGGGGACGGTGCGGGCGGTCGGCGGGTAGCCGGTGGGGTCCTGCATTGCGCTCTCCATTGCACTAGTGCATAATCTTCTTTGTGCTAGGAGAGTATCGGATCGTCGGTCGGCGCGCAGCCGAGATCGCAGCGAGTGTGGAGCGCGGGGTGGGCTCGGGTGAGCTGGCCCCGGGCCAACCCCTGCCGCCGATGCGGGAGTTGGCGGTGGATCTGGGCGTCAACCCGAACACCGTGGCCGCCGCCTACCGCACGCTGCGTGAGCGCGGGGTGATCGAGACGGCGGGCCGCAAGGGGAGCAGCGTGCGCCGCCGCCCCGCCAGCACGGTCCGCGGCTCGATCCGGGTGGACGCGCCACCGGGTGTGCGGGACCTGTCCGAGGGCAATCCCGACCCCGCCCTGCTGCCGTCGCTGCGTGACGCGCTCGCCGCCGCTGCGCTGCGCCACGAAAGCGCGCCCGGCCTCTACGGACAGGCCCCGGTCGAGGCGGAGTTGGCGCGGCTCGCCCGCGCGGGGCTCGACGCCGACGGGCTGCCCGCAGGACCCGTAGCTGTCACATCGGGCTCGCTGGACGCGATCGAGCGGGTGCTCGCCGCCCACTTGCGGCCGGGCGACGCCGTCGCCGTCGAGGACCCCGGCTGGGGCAGTCTGCTGGATCTCGTCCCGGCCCTCGGGCTGCGCCCCGTGCCGATGGGCCTGGACGACGAGGGGCCGCTGTCCGCCGAGTTGGCGCGCCTGCTGAAGGACGGTGTCCGGGCGGTCGTCGTCACCGACCGGGCGCAGAACCCGACGGGCGCCGCCGTCTCCGCCCGGCGCGCCGCCGAGCTGCGCACCGTCCTCGCCGCCCGTCCCGATGTGCTCCTCGTCGAGGACGACCACGGCCATGCCATCGTCGATCTGCCGTTGCACCCGCTCGCCGGTGTCACGGACCGCTGGGTGTTCGTGCGCTCGACGTCGAAGGCGTACGGCCCCGACCTGCGCGTCGCCGTATTGACCGGAGACGCCCTGACCGTCGACCGGGTGACGGGGCGTCAGCGCCTCGGCCCCGGGTGGGTCAGCAGGCTTCTGCAGCAGGCCGTCGTGGAGCTGTGGAGTTCGGGCGCCGTGGACGTGCCGGCCGTCGCCGCCTCGTACGGGCGGCGGCGGGACGCACTCGTACGGGCGCTGGCGGAACGGGGCGTCGCGGCGCACGGCCGCAGCGGTATGAACGTCTGGGTGCCGGTGGCCGACGAGACCGGCGCCGTCGCGCGGCTGCTGCACGCCGGCTGGGCCGTCGCGCCCGGCGCCCGCTTCCGGCTCTCGGCGCCGCCGGGGGTGCGGCTGACCGTCTCGCCGCTCTCGGACGCCGACATCGGACCGCTCGCCGACGCCGTGGCGGCGGCGAGCGGCCCGATGCAGGCGCGCAGTTACGGCTGATCCGCTCCGGTCGTACGGGCGGCGGGCGTCGTACCGATGGCGGGCGCCCCGCGTCTGCTCTGTCTGCTCTGGGTGAGGGCGGCGCCCGCGACCACCACCAGCGCACCGACCGGGGTGTTCCAGCTCAGCGGCTCGTGCAGCAGGGTGACACCGGCGGCCGTCGCGATGACCGGGATGAAGTAGGTGACCATTTGGCCCGTGGTCGGGCCCACTTCGGCGACGATGCCGTACTGGAGCAGGATCGCGAAGCCGGTGCCGAGCGCGCCCAGCACGATCACCGCCAGCAGTGGGCCCACCGGGAGCGACGTCGGCACGCTGGTGAAGAACGGCAAGACCACCGCCAGTTGGACGGTGGCCAGCAGCAACTGGCTCGTCGACAGCGCGAGATGTGAGCTGCTGTTGCCACCGAGCGTGCGGCGTACGTAGATCCAGCCGATCGGGTAGCACAGCGAGGCGAGCAGGGCCATCGCCGTACCGGTGACATCGAGCCCCGAGAAGCCCTGCCAGGCGCCGAGCACGGTCAGCACACCGAGGAAGCCGAGACCGAGTCCCGCCACCCGGCGGCGGGTCGGCCGGTCCTCGGAGAGGGCGACCAGCGACAGGACCATGCCCCAGAGCGGCGACGTGGCGTTGCAGATCCCCGCCAGCGTCGAGGGGATCGTGAGCTCCGAGTAGGCGAAGAGCGAGAACGGCAGCGCGTTGAGAAGAAGCGCGGCGACGGTCAGATGCGTCCAGGTACGCCCGCCGCGCGGCAGCCGCTCGCGTCGTACGGCCAGCGCCACGGCCAGCACCGCCGTACCGAACAGCAGGCGGCCGAAGGTGACTTGGAAGGGGGCGAAGCCACGGGTGCCGACCTTGATGAGCAGAAAGCTGAAGCCCCAGATGAGCGAGAGCACGCCGAACCGGATACGCCAGTCGAGGGCCGGTCGGGTCGTTGCGGTGGGCGGGGCGGAGGGGGCGACCGGCTTGCGGCGGGGCGGCAGGGCGATGCTCATGCCCGTAACGATGACGCCTGCCATCTCGTAGAACAAGCGAGAATTGATCCACCCGTTCCCTTAGCATTGCTTACATGTTGAATCTGGAGCGGCTGCGCACCCTGGACGCCCTTGCCCGGCACGGTTCGGTGAGCGGCGCGGCCGGCGGGCTGCATGTCACGACGTCGGCCGTCTCGCAGCAGATGGCCAAACTGGAGCGGGAGGTCGGCCAGCAACTGCTGGCCAAGAACGGGCGCGGGGTCCGGCTCACCGACGCGGGAAAGCTCCTCGCCGATCACGCGGCGCGGATCCTGTCGCAGGTCGAGGTGGCCCAGGCCGACATCGAGGCGCAGCGCGGCCAGGCGGTCGGCGAGGTCCGGATCGGCGCCTTCCCGACGGCGGCCCGGGGGCTGTTCCCCGCCGCGCTGGTGGCGCTGGCGCGCTCGCACCCCGAACTGCGCGTGCGGTCCACGGAGATCGAACCGGAGGCGGGCATCACCGGCGTGATCCGGGGGGATCTCGATCTCGCCGTCGTGCTCGACTGGAACAACAAGCGGCTGCCGGTGCCCGGCGGTCTCGCCACGGCGCGACTGCTGGACGACGCCGCCGATGTCGCCCTGCCCGCCGGCCATCCGCTGGCCGGCCGCGCCGAGGTCGACCTGGAGGAGTTCGCCGACGACAGCTGGGTGTCCTGGCCGGAGGGCGAGTTCTGCTACGAGTGGCTGATGTTCACGCTGCGCTCGAAGGGCATCGAGCCGCGGATCGCCCATCTCGCGGCGGAGCACCACACCCAGCTCGCGCTGATCGCCGCAGGACTCGGCGTCTGTGTCGCGCCGAGGCTGGGACGCGGCCCGGTGCCGGACGGCGTCGTCGTCGTACCCGTACGGCAGAAGATGTGGCGCCACATCTACGCGGTGTGGCGCACCGACGCCGACCGCCGCCCGTCGATCAGGGCGGCGGTCGCGGCGCTCACGGAGGCCGGGAGTGCGCCCGGCGTCACGCGAGAGTGATCGAGTCCCCCGCGACCTTGATCTGTTCGGCGGGCAGCGGCTTGGTCGCGGGACCGCCCTTGACGCTGCCGTCCGTCACGCTGAACTGGCTGCCGTGGCACGGGCAGTGGATGATCCCGTCGGAGACGTCCTTCACCTTGCAGCCCTGGTGGGTGCAGGTGGCGGAGAACGCCTTGAACTGGCCCGCCGTCGGCTGGGTGACCACCACGCCCTGATCGGCGAAGACCTTGCCGCCGCCCTCCGGGATGTCGGCCGTCTTCGCGAGCACGTCACCGCCACCCTCGGCCGGCGCCTTGGCGTCCGGCTTCTCGGCGGCGTCGGACGACCCGTCCGCGCTGTCCGAACCGCAAGCGGCGAGCGCCACGCCGAGTCCGGTCGCGCCGGCCGCCGCGACGACGGTCCTGCGTGCCACGCCTGCTGTTCCGCGCGTTGCCGTCATACCTGGGTCCCCTTTTTTCGCATACGGCCGCGTCTCGGCCGGTCGTCAGGGGGTACGGGCGCAGATGCTGCGATGTTCAAGCATCCGAAGATTTTTTACGAAGGGGCCACCGGCGGACCGGCAGGTTCCGCCCCCGCCACGGCATCCGAATGGTTGTTTCCGCTGGCCAGAGGCTTTCTTTACGGTCCGGATGGTAATCTCGTCCTATGGATTCGCAGGATCTCGCCAACCTGGCGCATCTGCGCAGGGCGCGGGATTTGATCGACCGGGAATATGCTCGTCCGCTGGATGTGCCGACGATGGCCCGGCACGCCCTTATGTCGCCCGCCCATTTCTCCCGGCAATTCCGCGCGACCTACGGCGAGACGCCGTACCAATACCTCATGTCCCGCCGAATTGAGCGGGCGATGGCGCTGCTGCGCGCCGGAATGAGCGTGACCGACGCGTGCATGACCGTCGGCTGTACGTCGCTCGGCTCGTTCAGCTCGCGCTTCACCGAGATCATGGGCGAGTCGCCGAGCGCGTACCGCAGCCGTGACCACCAGGCCGTGACGGCGATGCCGGCATGTGTGGCGATGGTGCGCACTCGGCCGGTCAGAAACGCGGCGCCCCGGAATATGGCGGCTCGCAACGACGTGAGCAGGATTCGAGAAGCGGGTCCGAAAGCCGCCGACTAGCGTTGCCCGCATGAGTATCGCACTGCAGTACTGCCATATCACCGTCAACGATCCGGACGAAGCGCTGCCCTTCTACCGGGACGCACTCGGCCTTGAGCTGCGTAACGACGTCGCGTCGGGCGGATTCCGCTGGGTCACCCTCGGCTCCGCCACTCAGCCGGGCCTTGAGATCGTCCTGTCGGAGCCGCACGCCGGACGGTCCCAGGCCGACGGCGACACCCTTCAGGAACTGCTCACCAAGGGCGTCCTGCCGAACATCGTCTTCAGCGTCGACGACGTGGACGCGACCTTCGAGACGGTCCTGGCCTCCGGCGCCGAGGTCCTTCAGGAGCCCATCGACCAGTCGTACGGCCCGCGCGACTGCGCGTTCCGCGACCCGTCGGGCAACACGGTACGGATCTCGCAGGCGCCCAAGCCGTAGGCGCGGACGCGGCCGTCGCCGCTGCCGGTCAGTCGCCGAGCACCTTGCGCAGGTGCTCGGCGAACTCGGCGGGGTGCGTGGTCAGTCCGACGTGGCCGCCCGGAAAGTGCACCAGCTCCGTGCCGAAGCGCTCGGCCAGGAACGCGGCGGGGCGGTAGGGCAGTTCCCCGCGTGAGTCCTCGCCGCAGGCCGGCACGAACCGGTCCGACACGGCCGTGAAGCGCTCCATGTCCGGTGCGTAGGACATGAATTCCGGCACGATGCGCCCGACGAAGAACGGCATGTCGGCCATCGTCCGCTCGACCCGCGCCGCCGCCCGCGGTGGCAGTTTGATCTCGGGCTTCGGCCCGGTGGAGTCGTCTGCCTTCTTCAGCCCTGCCGCGAACACCGCCACGGCAGGCGCGAGTCCCTCCGTGCGGAACGCCGTCCGTACGGAGGTGACGAACGCGCGATGTCCGGCGGCGTCCGGCAGGACCTCCACCAGGGGTGGTTCGTGCGCCACGAGCCGTTCGACGCGCTCGGGGTGGGAGATGAGCAGGTGTACGCCGGCGATCGCGCCCGAGCTGGCGCCGAAGACCCGGGCGGGCGCGCCCGGCGACAGCAGGTCCAGTATCCGCAAGGCGTCGTCGGCGTGCTCGGCCACGCTCTGTTCGGCCTCGGGGTCGTCGAGCGTGCTGCGCGACATGCCGCGCGGATCGTACGTCGCGACGGTGTACTCGGCGGCCAGGACGTCGGCGACGTCGTCGAAGGAGGCCGCCCCGCCCGTACCGCCCGGAATCAGCAGCAGGAGCGGGCCGTCGCCGCGCACTTCGTAGTGGAGCGTCGCGCCGTGCACGCGCAGGCTGCCGGTGGTCGGGCCGGTCATGAGGGAGCTCCTTCCGGGGCGGTCGGCCAGTGTTCGAGGAGGGTGTGCAGCGCGTCGAGGGCGCGGTCCCAGGACTGCTGCGGCGGACGCTCGTGCCCGAAGCCGCCGGCGGCCTCCAGCGCGACGAACCCGTGGAACGTGCTGCGCAACAGCCGTACCGCGTCGGTCAGATCGGGTTCGGGCAGCCCGTAGGCGCGCAGCATGCCGTAGGTCAGTTCCACCGCGCGCCGGGGTCCTGCCGCCTTGGCCACCAGCTCCGGGTCGATCTCGATCGGGGTCTGCGTCGCCATGTAGCGGCCGGGATGCGCGTGGGCGTACGCGCGCCAGGCGTTGGCGAAAGCGACCAGTGCGTCCTTGCCCGCGCATCCGGTGGTCGCCTCGGCGATCCGGATGGTCTTCTCGTCCGCGGCGAGCAGCGCGATCCGGCCGCGCAGATCCTCCAGTCCGCGGACGTGGCTGTACAGACTCGCGTCCTTCACGCCGAGCCGCCGCGCGACCTGCGACATGGTCACTTGATCGAGCCCGACCTCGTCCGCCAGCTCGGCGCCCGCGATCGTCACCCGCTCCACCGTCAGACCGGCCCGCACCATGTGTCCTCCTCGTCTTCCTAACACTCCTAGGTATAACCTAGAGATCCTAGGAAGGGCAACGCCGATACTGAGGCCATGGAGTACTTCTGCCACCACCGCGACCGGCCGGGTTCCCTGGCCCTGCGCGACGAACTGCTGGAAGAGCACTGGTCGTACATGGACCGGTACGCGCAGGAGATGATCGCCCGCGGCCCGACGCTCGCCGACGACGGCGACACGCCCACCGGCAGCGTGCACGTCCTCGACCTGCCGGACCCGGCCGCCGCCCGTGCCTTCGCCTTCGACGAGCCCGGCTACCAGGCCGGCGTGTACCGGGACGTGCTGCTGCGCCGCTGGCGCAATCTGCTGGGCCGCACCATGTGGGGCTTCCCCGGCGGCCCGGCCGAGGGCAACCGGTATCTGGTGCTCGGCCTCGGTACGGGCCCCGCCGCCGACCTGGACGTACCGGATGACGGTGACGAACTGATCGCGTACGGGCCGTTGTTGTCCGACGACGGCGCCAACTGGCTGGGGACCGCGGCGCTGGTGCGCGCACCGGACCCGGCCACGGCGCGCGCCGTCCTCACGTCCGACCGGTACGCCGACATCGAGGTCCACCGCTGGCAGTTCGGCGGCCGGTCGTGACCAACGGGCGCTGAGTCAGCGGGTCCGGCGCTCCCGGTGGGCCCGCACCCGCATGCGTACGGCCGCGTCGACGGAGCGCGGAGCCGCCGACTCGCGTGCCTGGGCGAGGGTTTCGGCCGACAGCCGGTGAAGTACGGCCGCGGGTTCGGCGTCCGGCTCCAGCACGACGTCGACCGTGGCCCGCAGCCGGCGCGATCCGTGGCGGAGGCGGACGTGCGCGCGGGCCACGCCCGGCAGTTGGGCGCTCCGCGTGGCCATGGCCTGGGCGAGTGCGCCGGTGCGCAGGCTGATGCCCCTGGGCGTCAGCGGGATCGGACGACGGCCACCGCCACGGAGCTGTCCTGCCAGCCACCAGAGGAGCAGCAGCAGGAGCACCGTGAGCCCGCTCAGCACGGCCGGTGTCCACCAGGTGTGTTCGCGCAGCCGCTCAAGGCCCGGCCGGTCCACGAGCGCCGTGTCCGCGCCGGGCACCGGCCACCAGGCGGGGAGCCGTGACCGTACGGCGGATCCGGCGGAGAGCAGGAACAGACCGGAGGCGAGCAGGGCAACGCCCGCGCACGCCAAGGCGATTCGGTTCGTCACATTACGCACCTGGCGCATCGGGATCCGTTCCCTTCCCGGTCAGTTCCGGCATCGGTGTCGGCCCCGGCGTGGGCGTGGGCGGGGTTTGCGTGGACGGGGGTTGCGCGGGACGGTCGGGGGTCAGATCGGCATGTGCTTCCGCGCTCACCGCCACCCGCAGCCGCAGCGGGCGGTGCAGGCTCAGCCCGTCCAGCACCCGCGACGCGGCGGCGGTCACGGCCTGTTCGGCGCTCGCCCGGTCGCCGAACCCGAGCTGGGCCCGTACCCGGATCCGCCGTCTGCCGACCCGGGTCCGGCATTCGGTGACGCCGGGTACGTCGCCGACCGCGTCACGGACGAGTACGGCCACGGCCGGACGGTCGAGCACCGCGCGGAGGCCGGGTTCGACGGTGACCAGCGGGAGTTGGCGGCGGTGTCCCGGCGTGACGGCGAGTACCAGCAGCCACAGTCCGACCACCGCGATCAGCACAGCGAGCCCGGTCACCACCGCGTCGCCGGGACCGTGACCGGAGAGCCAGTCCAGCAGCCGCGTCCGCCACCCCATGGCGGCGCGGTTCGCCGCGTGCACGGCCACGACGTCGTACAGCAGCAGGGCGCAGGCCGCGGCGGCTGCCAGCAGGAGCAGCACCATGGGTGTGCGGCGCTGGGCCCAGGGCCGCCGGGCGGTCGGCACCGCGGTGCCGGTGTCCGTGCCGGTGTCGGTGCCGGCGTTGACGGATGCGCTGTCCTGATGGCCCCGAGGGCTCGGGAGGCCCTGCGCCCCGGGCTCGTCCGGTGTGCCGTCGAGCCCGCGGATGCGGATCCGGGTCCGGGTGACCGTGAGGCCGGTGAGTTCACCGGTCCGCTCGGCCACCCTCCGCTGGATCCGGTCGCCCGCATCGTCGAGGCCCACCGGATACGGCAGCGCGACGTCGAGCGCCACATGCGCCCGCCGGCCCTGCACGGAGACGGACCCGTGGGCGACCCGTACCGCGCCGGGCCGCAGTGCCTCCCCGGCGGCCCGCTCGGCGATCCGCCGGACCGCGCGGTCGGCCACCGTCGTCGTACCGCGCTCGCCGGGCGCCGCAGCGGTGCCTGCGCGGTCACCGGGCGTCGTCATCGGCGTCCCCTGCGACCGGAGTTCAGGAACTCGCGCAGATCGAAGTCGTCGCCGTCGAGGAGCCGGCCGACCACAAAGCCGACCGCCCCCAGGGCGGCCACCACGAGGAACGCGCCGAAACCGCCGAACCAGCCCGCGAAGCCCAGCGCCATACCCACCATCAGACCCACTGTCGCTCTGCTCATCACTCACCTCACCGTCGTCATGTGCGGGGGACACGTGCGGTTGTCGAAAAGGGACACGTGCGGTTCTCGAACCAGCGGCCTGGTTAAGCGACCCGGGCCTCGGACGCCGAGTCCGCGTCGTCGTCCTCCGGCAGGTGTACGTCGTTGACCGCGATGTTGACCTCGACGACCTCAAGACCGGTGATCCGCTCGACGGCCGCGATCACGTTCTCCCGTACGTCACGCGCCACGTCCGTGATCGGCACGCCGTACTCCACCACCAGATCCAGATCGATGGCGGTCTGCCGCTCACCGACCTCCACCTTCACGCCGCGTCCCACGTTCGGGCGACCGCCCGGGACACGGTTGCGTACCGCTCCGAGCGTCCGGGAGAGGCCGCCGCCCATGTCGTGCACGCCGGGGATGTCCCGTGCGGCCGTACCCGCGATCTTGACCACCACGAGGTCGGCGATGGCCGTCTTGCCGCGCGTCGCCGCCGGTTCGGCGGGGCCGGTGCCGCCCCCGCTGAGCGTGGTGGTGTTCTGCGCGTTCTGGTTCTTCTCCGTGCTGCTCGCCGCAGGCACGGCGGGCGACAGGTCCGTGGTCATGGCATCTCCTCGGTCGGTCGGGCGGGGCGGCGGGGAACTCCTGCGTGCCCTCACCTACTTCGACACGCCTTCCACGGGGTTGTGACGCGCATTCCCCGGGTTGTTCGGACGGCCGCTGCCGTACGCCGCCGCCGGATAGTGTGCGAAAGCCGCGTCACACGCCCGGCCGCCGGGTGTCCAACACGGTGAGGCGAGCGAAAGGAGCCGTGTTGTCCGGGGACCTGGGCACGACACGGGCGGCGGGTGACGGCCGTCCCTGGCATGACGACGCTCTGCTGGCCGTACGGGCGGGCGAGGGCGACGAAGAGGCGTTCGAGACGCTGGTGCGCCGCTACGGCCCGGTCCTGCTGACGCTGGCCACCCGGCTGCTCGGCAGCCGTACCGAAGCGGAGGACGCCGTGCAGGACTCACTCGTCAGCGCCTGGCGCAAGCTCCCCGAGTTCCGCGGGGACGCCGCGTTCGGCACCTGGGTGCACCGGATCGTGACCAACCGCTGTCTGAACGTACTGCGGGCCAGGCGGCCGGTCACCCCGCTCGACACCGTGCCCGAGCAGCCCGCTCCCGACCACCACGACTCCCCGGCCAGGAGCGCCGAGACACACGCGGCGGTGGAGGCCCTGTCGGTGGCCATGGCCGGTCTGTCACCCGAGCAGCGGGTCTGCTGGGTGCTGCGCGAGCTGGACGGCACGTCCTACGAGACCATCGCCGAGACGGTCGGGATCAGCCAACAGGCGGTCCGCGCGCGGGTGTTCCGCGCTCGGCGCTATCTGACGGAGGCGATGGGCGCATGGCGGTGAACGCGAACTCCGGTCCCCCCTACGGGAACGTCCGGCAGTCGGCGGACGACGACGAGCAACTGCCCTGCGGACGCCTGCTGTCGCAGGTGTGGGAGGGCTGGGAGGACGGCAGGCCCGACCCGCACGCCGACGGCTGCCCCTACTGCGCCGCCGCGCTGGACGACCTGGCCCAGCTCGGCCGGGCCGTACAAGAGGTGCGCGACACCGGATTCGACGAGGCGGACACGGCCTCACTCACCTCGCGCGTCATGGATGTCGTACGGCTGGAACTGCGACCGGGCCGCACCCTTCCGCTGGGCGGTCCGGGCGACGACACCTGGATCATCGAGGCCGCGGCGGCCAGGACCCTGCGGGCAGCGGCCGAACTGCTGCCCGGTGTACGGGTGGGCAGCTGCCGGATCAGCCCGCTGCCCGTGTCCGCCGACGAGTCGCCGGCCGCGCCGCGAGGGCCGCTGCGCGGGCCGGTACGGGTACGGCTGAGCGCGGTGGTCACGTTGGCCCGGCCGCTCCAGGAGACGGCCGACCGGATCAGGGAGCAGGTCACGGATGCGGCGGACAGCGCGCTCGGCATGAGCGTCGCCGCCGTGGACGTCACGATCACGGACATCGCGGACGACGCCGGGCAGGACGAAGGAGCGACGTGGGAAGGAGCGGGCCGGTGACCCAACAGGAGCGGGACAAGGGGCGGACCGTCGAGGAGCGGCTGTCCGGTGTCGCGGCGCCGGCGGCGCTCGCGGTGCCCGGTGTGGCGTTCCTGCGCCCCGGCCTCGCCGGACTGCTGCGCGGCTCGGTGCCGTCGGTGCTGCGGCGCGACTCCGAAGGGCGGCCCGACGGCACCGGGGTACGGGTCGAGCGCCGGACCCCCGACGGCGCGGACGGCACACCGGGCGCGGACGGTGTGTGGACGATCAGCGTCCATGTCGTGCTGCGCCGCAACCGGCGCGCGGTCGACGTCGCGCGTGCGGTGCGTGTCGCGGTGGCCGAAGCGGTGGTGGGTTCGGGCCTCACGGACACGGTGGCCCCGGAAGTGGGCGTGACCGTCACCGGTTTCGTCTGACACCGCACCGCGTCGCACGCCTGCGACCTGCCCGTTCGCGACTTCCTCACGGCGATTCACAGAAATGTCGTGTTCGGACCAAGCCGCGGAGCGCAGCACACCGAATGTGAGGCAAGAAACCAACGCGGCCCCCGTGCACGGTTCGTGGGCCGCACGAAGGGGATGCCTCACGTGATAGCCCAGCGCACAGTCCGCCTCACCGCACTCATGGCCCTGCCTGCCGCACTCACACTCGCGGGGGCCGCGCCGTCGTTCGCCGCCGGTGGCACCACCACGAAGGCGCAGGACAACAACACGTACCAGATCGACCTGGACAGCCTGAACGACTCCGGTGCCACCGGTGTCGCGCTGCTCAGCCTGGACGGTACGAAGCTGACGGTGAAGATCGAGTCCTCGGGTCTGACCCCCGGCGCGCCGCACGCCCAGCACATCCACGGCGACACCAAGGGCACGGACTTCCACTGCCCCGACGCGAGCGCCGACAAGGACGGCGACGGCATCGTCTCCACCAGTGAGGGTGTGCCGATGTACGGCAACATCAACATCTCGCTGACCACCAAGGGCGCCACGGACATGGCCAGTGGTCTGGCCGTCGACCGGATGCCCGTCGCCGACAAGAACGGCGACCTCAAGTACTCGCGCACGATCAACGTGTCGCAGGACGTCGCCGACCACATCAAGGACCTGCACGTCGTGCAGCACGGCATCGACCCCAACAACAACAAGAAGTACGACTTCGGCGCCGGCAAGAGCGACCTCGACCCGAAGCTCCCGCAGGAGGCCACCGCACCCACCGACTGCGGCATGGTCAAGGGCGCGGCAGTGGGTTCCATGCCCGTGGGCGGGGTCGAGACGGGTTCCGGCACCACGCAGGGCATCGAGTCGCCCGGCCTGATCGCCGGTGGCGGACTGGCCGTTGTCGCGGCCGGCGCGCTGTTCGCCGCCCGGCGCAAGATGCGTCCCGCCGACACCCGCCAGGGCAGCTGAGCAGCGGACCGGACAGGAGGGACGGAGCGGAATGGACGCCACGTTCGCGCGTCGGCGCACGATTTTGCTGGTCACGATTCCGGTCCTGCTGATCGTGGGCGGGCTGCTGCTGGCGGTGGGACTCACCCGGCAGCAGCCCGCGCCGCCCCGGGCGGTCGACAGCGGCGGGCCGCCGGTCTCCATGCCGGCCGGTCCGAAGACGGGCTCAAGTGCCCCGTCCACCGGGGCGGGAGCGCACGCGCAGCACGTCGCCGCGCTGCCCGCCTCCCGGCCGGTGCGGGTGACAATCCCCTCGATCAAGGTGTCTTCGACACTGGAGGAGCTGGGGCTCGCGAAGGACAAGACCATGGAGACCCCGCGTGACCCGGCGAAGGCGGGCTGGTTCACACCGGGTCCCACGCCCGGCGCGCAGGGCCCCTCGGTCATCGCGGGCCATGTCACCTGGAACGGTGTGCCCTCGGTCTTCTTCAAGCTGGGGGATCTCGCGCCCGGCGACCGGATCGACGTCCAACGGCAGGACGGGCGCACCGCGCGGTTCACGGTGGACCGGATCGCGACGTACGCCAAGGACGACTTCCCGACGGTCGCGGTGTACCGCAACACCGACCAGGCCGCGCTCCGGCTCATCACCTGCGGTGGTACGTACTCCAAGGCGGACCACTACTACCCCGACAACGTCGTGGTCTACGCGACACTGACGGGCAGTCACACGTAGCGAGTCCCCGACCGGCATCGCCCGGTCCTGTCACACCCCTTGACCCCGGGACTGACCCGCGTATGTAATCAGCGAACCGGTTCGCGAACCGGTTCGCTGATTTTTTTGATCCTGGGGAGGCACCTGGTGAACATCGGTGAGATCGCCCGCAGGGCCGGTGTGTCGCGCAGTACGGTCTCCTATGTCCTGAGCGGCAAACGGCAGGTGTCGGAGCAGGTCAGGGAGCGGGTGAACCGCGTCATCGAGGAGTCCGGCTACCGGCCGAGCGCCACGGCGCGGGCCCTGGCGCACGGTTCGCCGAAGACCTTCGGTCTGGTCATCCCGCCCATGCGGGGCCATCTCAGCGTCGACCAGCTCCAGTTCGTCGGCGCCGTGGCCGAGGCGGCGGCCGATCACGACTACGACATCCTCCTGTCACCCACCGGCGAGGGCCGGGAGGCGGCCTTCGACCGGATGGTCGGCGAGCGCAGGGTCGACGGTGTCATCGTGATGGAGACCCTGCTGCACGACACCCGGGTCAGCCGGCTCGTCGAACACGGGCTGCCGTTCGTCACCATCGGACGCACCGGCAGCGAGGAGGCCCACGGCTGGGTCGACCTCGACTACGCGGGTCTCGTCACCGCTGCGGTGGAGCGGCTGCGGGCGCTCGGCCACCGCCGTGTCGCGCTCGTCAACCGCCCGCAGGCACTGCTGGACCGGGAGTACGGTCCGGCTTTCCGCGCGCTGGACGCCTTCGAGAAGACCGTCGCCGAACACGACCTGCTCGGACGCGCGTTGTGCTGCGAGGACGACGAACAGGCCGGCGCCGACTGCGTCGCCGAACTCTTCGCCACCGACGGCACACCCAGTGGCATCGTCGCCGTGAACGAACGCTCGCTCGCCGGTGTGGTGCGGGCTCTCCACGCGCGCGGATCGAGGATCCCCGACGACGTGTCGGTGCTGGCGGTGACGTCCGAGAACAATGCCCGTAGCCTCACCCCGGAGATCACCGCCGCCGACGTACCCACCGCCGAGATGGGCCGGCACGCGGTCGAGTCCCTGCTCAGGCTGGTCGCTGACCCCGCCGCCGAGCCCGCCCACATCCTGCTCGCGCCGCCCTTCGTCGACCGCCGAAGCCACGCCCCCGCCCCCGGATCCGCGGCGGGCGGCTGACGGCTGACGGCTCAGCGCCGGTCACCACCCCCCTCCTCCGTACCCCCTTCTCCGCACTCCCTTGCTTTCTCCCACCGCCGCCTCGCCGCGCCAGCGGTCGGCGTGCGATGCCCGCGTCCAGAAAGGAACCGAACCATGAGCGGTACCGCGTCAAGAGGCGTACGCCCACGCCCACCTCGTACGGCGACGCTCGCACTGACCTCGGCCGCAGCGGCCCTGTCGTTGCTGCTGACGGCGTGCAGTTCGGGCTCGACCACAGCCGCCGGTTCGGACGGCGGCGAACTGACGCTCACCGAGATGGACTACTACAACACCGGCACGACGATGACCGCCCTGCCCCAGCTGCTCAACAGCTGCGGCAAGCAGGCGGGTGTCACCGTCAAGCGCCAGATCGTGCCCGACCTGCGGACCAAGCTCATCCAGCTCGCCAGCAGCCACGCCGTCCCCGACCTGGTCCTGCTGGACAACCCCGATCTTCAGCAACTGGCCGCCACCGGCGCGCTCGCCGACCTCGGTGCTGCCGGACTGAGCACGGACGGGCTCTACCCGAACGTGGTCGAGGCGGGCAGGTACCAGGGCAAGCAGTACGGCGTGGCGCCGGGCGTCAACGCCCTCGCGCTCTACTACAACAAGAAGCTCCTCACCCAGGCCGGCGTCGAACCGCCCACCACATGGGACGAGTTGAAGACGGCAGCGAAGAAGCTGACCGACGGCGACAAGCGCCGAGGCCTCGGCTTCGCCGTACCCGCCACCGAGGAGGGCAGTTTCCAGTTCGAGTCGTTCTTCCTCAGCGCGGGGGCCGATCTGACGAAGCTCGACTCCGACCAGGCAGTCTCCGCCCTGGAGCTCCTCGACGGGCTGGTGACGTCCGGATCCGCGCCCAAGGACGTGCTGACCTGGACCCAGGCCAACGTCGAGGAGCAGTTCGCCAACGGCTCCCTCGCGATGATGGTGAACGGACCGTGGCAGCTGCCCCAGTTGAAGAAGGCCGGGATGACGGAGTACGGCATCGTCCCCATGCCCACCCCCACGGCCGGCGGCACCCCGTCCGGCGCCCTCGGCGGCGAAGTGTGGGCGGCCGGAAACAACGGCGCCAAGTCCCGTAAGGCCGCCGAGGTCATCAAGTGCATGACCTCCGCCAAGAACAGCCTCACCTGGTCCGAACTCACCACCTACGTCCCGTCCAGTCGGCAGGCCGCCGCCAAACTCGCCGCCGGCGACCCCGACATGCAGCCGTTCGTGGACGGGATCGCCGGGGCCCAGGGGCGTACGGCGAAGCTCGGCGCGAAGTACCCCGCGTACTCCCAGGCGCTGTGGACCGCTGTGCAGTCCGCCCTCTCCGGTCAGAAGTCGCCGCGCGCCGCCCTCGGCGACGCCCAGCGCCAAGCCACCCGATGACGCGGGGGCGTTGACGTGACACTCACGCTCCCCGACGGCGCCGTACACGGCCGTGCCGGTGCGCCCGCCGGCGGCGGGCCCGGGGACGGCCGCCGTCCCCGGCTCCGGCGCCGCACCCTGCTGCGCCTCGGATTCCTCGCCCCCGTCGTCGTCTACACGGCGGTGTTCTTCCTCTACCCGCTGATCCGCAACATCCAGCTGTCCTTCCAGGACTTCGGCATCCAGTCGGTCTACAGCGGCCAGGCCCCCTACAACGGCCTGGGCAACTACCGGAAACTCTTCGACGACCCGGTCTTCCTCAAGTCCGTCACCAACACGCTGGTGTTCGTCGCGCTCTCGCTGCTGTGCCAGTTCCTGATCGGCCTCGGTCTCGCCGAGTTCTTCCGGCACACCTTCCCGCTGAGCGGTCTGCTGCGGTCACTGCTGCTGGTGCCGTGGCTGCTGCCGCTGGTCGTCGCGGGCACGGTGTTCCGCTGGATGCTGGACACCAGCAACGGCGTCGTCAATCAAGTGCTGCTCGCCACCCACCTGGTGAGCGATCCGGTGCCCTGGCTCAACAGTCCGCACACCGCCATGGCCGGCGTCCTGATCTGCAACATCTGGATCGGGGTCCCGTTCAACATGGTCATCCTCTACGGCGGGCTCCAGGCCATTCCCGCAGGGCTGTACGAGGCGGCGGCCCTCGACGGCGCCGGCCGCCGGCAGCAGTTCCGCCATGTCACGCTGCCGCTGCTGAAGCCCGTCATCGGTGTCGTCCTCACCCTGGGGCTGATCTACACCCTCAAGGTATTCGACGTCATCTGGGTGATGACGAAGGGCGGACCTGCCAACGCCACCCACACCGTGACCACGTACGGCTACCAACTGTCCTTCGGCGGGCTCTCCGAATTCGGTGTCGGCGCCGCGGCGGGGGATCTGCTGATCGTGGTGGCGGGACTCTTCGCCGTGTTCTACCTGCGCTCCCTGCGCGCGGAGACAGGAGGCCGCTGAGATGGCCCGCGTCAGGACCACCGTCGGTGTCCTCGTCGTCGCTGTGATGCTGTTCCCGCTGTACTGGATGATCAACGCGTCCTTCCAGACCAACGAGCAGCTGGCCAGGCGCTCGGCGCTCTGGCTGCCGCTCGGCGGCACCCTCGGCGGCTACCGCGACGCCTTCGCCCAGCAGGGCGGACATCTGCTCGCCTCGATCGTCGTCGGGGCCGGGGCGACCGTACTGACACTGGTCCTCGCCACCCCCGCCGCATACGCGCTCGCCCTGCTCAAGGCGCCCGGCGGCAAAGCCCTGTTGAGCGTCCTGCTGATCGTCCAGCTCGTCCCCGGCATCGTCATGGCCAACGCGCTGTACCGGATCTTCTCCTCGGCGGGGATCCTCGACTCGGCGCCCGCCCTGATCCTCGCGGACTCCACCCTGGCGGTGCCCTTCGCCGTGCTGATCCTGCGCGCCTTCATGATCTCCATCCCCGGCGAACTCCTGGAGGCCGCCGCACTCGACGGCGCAGGGGCGGTACGCGCCTTCCTGCGCATCGTGCTGCCGATGTCCCGCAACGCGCTGATCACAGCGGGTCTCTTCGCCTTCCTCTTCGCGTGGGGCGACTTCCTCTTCGCCACCACCCTCAACCTCAGCTCCACGACCTGGACCCCGATCACCGTGGGCCTCTACAACTACATCGGCGCCGGCACCAACACGACCAGCTGGAACTCGGTGATGGCCACCGCCGTCATCTCCTCGCTCCCGGCCGCCGTCCTGCTCGTCGTCGCACAACGGCATGTGGCCGCCGGTCTGTCCACCGGCGCGGTCAAGGACTGAACCGCCCCCTGGCCCCGCCCCCGCCCCGCCACTCCGCGGCCCGTCGGCCGTGGGAAAGGACGAACGTGTCCCCTTCCGGCACACCCGCCATCGAATACACCTGCCAGGACCACACCCTGCGGGTCGAACCGTGGGGCGACGACAGCGTCCGCGTCCGTGTCGCCCGGCACACCGTCCAGGACGGACTGCCCGGCGCCCTGTCGGACGAGCCCGCCCCCACCGCCGCCGAGCGGCACGACACAGCCGACGGCACGTCCGTCCTCACCGTCGGACGGCTGCGCGTCGAACTCTCGCCGCAAGGTCATCTGACGTTCCTGCGGGCCTCGGACGGGGGCGAGTTGCTCCGCGAGGTGCCGGGACACTTCGCCTGGCCGGGGCCGCGCCAGTTCACCCCCGTGGGTGACGGCCACTACCGCCTCGACCAGCGGTTCGCCGCATACGACGACGAGCGCTTCTACGGTCTCGGCCAGCACTCGCACGGCCGCCTCGACCACAAGCACATGGTCCTCGACCTCGTGCAGCGCAACGGCGAGGTCACCATCCCCTTCGCGCTCTCCTCACGCGGCTACGGACTGCTCTGGAACCAGCCCGCCGTGGGGCGCGTCGAGCTGGCCGCCAACGGCACCCGCTGGGTCGCGGACGCCGCGCGGCAGATCGACTACTGGTTCACCGCCGGGCCCGCGCCCGACCGGATACTCGCCCGCTACGCCGACGCCACGGGCCACGCACCCGTCCTGCCCGACTGGGCGCTCGGCCTCTGGCAGTCCAAACTCCGCTACCGAGACCAGGCGGAACTCCTCGCCGTGGCAAGGGAGTACAAGCGTCGCGGGCTGCCGCTCTCCGTCATCGCCGTCGACTACTTCCACTGGAACCACCTCGGTGACTGGAGCTTCGACCCAGCCGACTGGCCCGACCCCGCGGCCATGGTCGGCGAACTCGCCGATCTCGGTGTGCGTCCGCTGCTGTCGGTGTGGCCCTCCGTGAGCCCGCTCAGCGACAACTTCACCGCCATGCACGAACAGGGCCTGCTCGTCGGTACCGAACAAGGCCTGCCCTTCCACCACACCTTCCCCGACGCCGAGTTCGAGGGCCGCTCGCTGCCCGTCGCCTTCTACGACCCCACCGAGCCGCGCGCCCGCGACTTCGTCTGGGACCGTGTCAAGGAGAACTACTACGACCTGGGGTTCCGGGTCTGGTGGCTGGACGCCTGCGAACCCGAGATCTTCCCCGAGCAGTACTCCCACCTGCGCTTCGCCGCGGGACCCGGCCGCGCCGTGGCCAATCTGTACCCGCGCGACCACGTCAAGGGCTTCTACGAGCACACCCGCGCACAGAACGCACTCGACCCGGCAGCGCCCGGCGCGGACGAGGCACCCGTCAGCCTCGTCCGGTCCGCCTGGGCCGGCAGCCAGCGCTACGGCGCGGCGCTGTGGTCCGGTGACATACCCGCCACGTTCGACGCGCTCGCCGCCCAGATACGCGCGGGGCTCAGCGCCGGCCTCAGCGGCATCCCGTGGTGGACCACCGACATCGGCGGCTTCCACGGCGGCGACCCTGACGACGAGGACTACCGCGAACTGGTGCTGCGCTGGTTCCAGTTCGGGGTGTTCTGCCCGCTGCTCCGACTGCACGGACACCGTGAGCCGCGCGGCACCTTCGCCGCGGGGCACTCCGGAGGGCCCAACGAGCTGTGGTCGTACGGCGACAAGGCGTACGCCGTGCTGCGCGACCAACTCGCCCTGCGCGAACGTCTCCAGGACTACCTCCGCGTCCAGATGCGGCGTGCCGCCGACACCGGACTCCCGCCCATGCGGCCCCTGTTCGTCGACTTCCCGGACGACCCGCGGGCCTGGGACGTCGAGGACCAGTTCCTCTGCGGCCCCGACCTGCTGATCGCCCCGGTCACCCGGCTCGGGGAGCGTGAGCGCGAGGTCTACCTGCCGAGCGGCACCTCCTGGACCGACACCAGCACCGGAACGGTCCACGAAGGCGGCCGGACCGTACGGGCGGCCGCACCCGTCGAACGCATCCCCGTCTTCGCCCGCGGCGGCGCAAGCTTCCCCGAGCCGGCCGGAACCCGGGCCTGAACCCGGCTGTCCGGCGGACCGGCCGCCCCCGCAACACCCCCCACAGCGTGCCCGGCAAGGAAGCCGGGCGCCGACAGAAGGAGTACACCGTGCCGCACCTTCCCCCTGGACGGCCTGGACGGCAGCGACGGACCGTCCGCAGCGCCCTGCTGGCCGTCGTCTCCGTCGTGATGGCAGCCGGACTCTTCGCAGCGCCGCCGGCCGGCGCCGCCGACCCGCAGCCCCTCACCGTCGACCTCAACCACACCGTGGGAGCCGTCACCGGTGCGGGCTCCGGGTTCCTCTACGGCCTCACCGAGGACGGCAGCGGCCCCGACGACAGCCTGCTCGGCCCGCTCAAGCCGACCTCCGCGCGCGGCGGCGGCGCCCGGCTCGACGGCGGCGGCTGGGCGGGCGACGGCTACTCCGCGGGCAGCGGGTATCAACGGCGGCTGAACTCCGCCGTCAACCAGGCCCGCCGGATCACCGGCGCACCGTACAACGGCACGTACGACCTGCTCGTCAGCGACATCTGGGGTGCCGACACCACCCAGGCCGCCGACACGGTCTACCCCTGTGCGAACGACGACTGCGCCAACTGGCGCAGCTTCGTACGGCGGCTGGCCGACGACGTGGCGGCCTCCGGTGTCCGGGTGCGCTTCGACATCTGGAACGAACCCACCGGAGCGTTCTTCCCACCGGGCTTCAACACCCCGCAGTACTACGCCATGTGGGACAGCGCGGTCCAGGAACTGCGTGCGCACGACGGCAACAGCGCCATCGTCGGCCCGTCGCTCTGGGACTTCAGCCCCGGCAACATCTCGCCGTTCCTCGACCACACCAAAGCGGCGGGCACACTGCCCACCATCCTGAACTGGCACTTCAGCAACACACCTGTCGCCGACGCGCAGAGCATCCGCGATCTGCTCGCCGCCAAGGGCATCAGCGGGCTGAGCCTCACCATGAACGAATACCTGCACGCCGACGAACAGCACGCCGGATTCCAGGCGTGGTACCTGACCCAGCTCGCGAAGTCCGGCATCGCCTCCGCGTCGCGCGGCATCTGGGACGACTGCTGTGTCGCCGGCACCCTCGACGGCGTACTCGTGCGCGACGGCTCAGGTGCGCTGCGCCGTACCGGTCAGTGGTGGGTCTACCAGGCGTACGCCGACCTGACCGGCAGCCGCGTCAGCTCGGACACGACGGGTTCGGTGGACGCCGTCGCGGCCGTGGACGCCTCCCGGCGCCGGGCGGGTGTGCTCATCGGTGACTCGTCGGGCGGCAGCCCGGCGGTGGACCTGCGGGTGGACGGGCTGACCTCGGCCGCCGTGGCGGGACCCGGCGGTGTGCGCGTCACCGTCCAGCGCATCCCCGATCAGAACCCGCTGGACCAGCCGGTCACCGTCGACACGAGGACGGTGCCCGCGGGGACGACGAGCGTGCACATTCCCGTCACCTGGCAGTCCGCACAGGACGCGTTCCAGGTGACGGTCACGCCTGCGGCCTGACCGTAACGCAGCCCCGGGCTCCGCACGGAGCGTCCGCCGTGCGGGACCCGGGTGCCGCGTCAGGCCGGGAGACCGGCCTTGTCGAGGAAGGAGCCGATCAGCCGGCTCGTCTCGTGGAGGGCGCTTTCGAGGAGGAAGTGGCCGCCGTCGAGCAGATGGACCTGGGCGTCGGGGAGATCGTCGCGGAACGCCGCCGCCCCCGCAGGGCCGAAGATGGGGTCGTTCTTGCCCCAGACGGCCAGCAGTGGGGGCCGGTGCTCGCGGAAGTACGTGTGCACGGCGGGGTAGAGGGGCGAGTTGGTCGCGTAGTCGCGGAACAGCGCCAGCTGGATCTCGTCGTTGCCCGGGCGCGAGACCAGCTGGTGGTCGTGGTGCCAGGTGTCGGGGCTCACCACGCTCTCGTCGGGGACGCCCGTGACGTACTGCCACTTGATGGCGTCGAGTGTGAGCGCGGTACGGATCGCGGCCTCGGTCTCGGGGGTCTGCTCGCGCTGGTAGTCCCACACGGTCGTCCAGAAGCCCTCGACGAATCCGCTGTCGTAGGCGTTGCCGTTCTGGCTGATGACGGCGGTGACCGACGCGGGACTGCCGAGGGCCAGCCGCCAGCCGATGGGCGCACCGTAGTCCTGTACGTAGATCGCGAAGCGGTCGACACCGAGCTGGTCGAGCAGCCCCTTGGTGAGGTCGGTCAGCGCGTCGAACGTGTAGTCGAACCGGTCGGCGGCAGGCGCGTCCGAGAGGCCGAAGCCCAGGTGGTCGGGGGCGATGACGTGGTAACGCTCCGCCAGCTCGGGGACGAGATCGCGGAACATGAACGAACTGGTCGGGAAGCCGTGCAGCAGAACGACCGCCGGGGCATCCGCCGGGCCTGCCTCCCGGTAGAAGAGCCGCTGCCCGTCCACGGTCGCGTAGCGGTGGTGTACGACGCTCATGGCTAACCCCTTTGATTGCCTTTGATGGTTATAGCCAAGCACTCGCCATCTAACCCGTCAAATTCTTCGGATGGGTTAGATGGTCAGGTCAGGGGCTCCCCGCCGTCGACGCGCGGTGTCACCCCGGTCAGGAAGGGGTTCGTCATGGCGTACAGCACCGTGTCGGCGACGTCGTCGACCGTGCCGATGCGGCGGGCCGGGTTGCGGGTCCTGAGACTCTCGAAGTACGCGCGCTTGCCCTCCTCGCCCAGGGAGTCCCAGATCCCGGTGTCGATCACACCGGCTTCGGCCGGCGCTGCGTGGATCATGTCCGAGTAATGCTTAGATGCTGCAACTAACCATTGATGATCGATCGTTCCTGAGCTGTTGCCGACCCTGACCTAATGGTTCTACTGTTGCTTTATGAGTTAGTGAGAGACAGGCATGCGACGAAGGGATCGTCATGGGTCTGGCATGGCAACAAGGCCCCCTCGCGACAGGGGCGGTCGGGCGGTTCCTGACCCCCGAACCGCTGCCCGAGCGCCTGCTCTTCGCCGAACCGCTCCGCCGCAGGATGCGGGTGCGGTTCGGCGGTGAGTGGGTCGCGGACAGCGAGGACGTGGTCCTTCTGCACGAACCCGGCAGGTATCCGGTGGCGTACTTCCCGCTCGGCGACGTGGTTTCCGGTGTCCTGGAATCCGCCGGCCGGACGACGCGCCACGGCGAACTGGGCACCACCGAGTGGTACACGGTCCACGGCGGCGCGAAGGGCGCCGAGCGGGCTGCGTGGCAGCACACCGGACTTCCGCCGTACGCGCGGGAGTTGGCCGACCGGGTCGCCTTCGCCTGGCGCGCCATGGACGCGTTCTACGAGGAGGACGAACGCATCCTCGGCCACGCGGCGGACGCGTATCACCGAATCGACATCCGAGACACGTCACGCGAGTTGGTGGTGCGTGACGGCGAGCGCGTGGTGGCACACACCCAACACCCGTTCGTGCTCTACGAATCGGGCTTCGCCCCGCGCTGGTACGTCCCGCGCGCCGACATCGACGAGACCGCGCTGACGCCCGTCGAGGGACAGACCTTCTGTCCCTACAAGGGGCTGGCCGACTACTACTCGATCGGCGGCGCCAAGGGCGCGGCGTGGTGCTACCGCGACGCGTACGCGCAGGTGCGGCGCATCTCGGACCTGGTCTCCTTCGAGCCGGACGAGATCGCGGTCTTCCTCGACGGCGAACGCCAGACACCGGCACCCGGCCAGACGGTTTTCGCGCACGGAGCGGACCGCGGGCTCAACGCGGACGAAGGACGTACGAGGTAACCGCACAACCCATCAGCAGCGGAATGAGGAGATCGTCATGACAACGACACTGCAGGGCAAGACGGTGCTCGTGATCGGCCGGGGCAGCGGAATCGCCCGCGCCATCGCCTTGGCGGCGCGCGAGGCGGGCGCCGAGGTCGTCGTGGCGGGACGGGACCAGAAGAAGCTCTCGGCCGCCTACGGCGAATCCGGGATCAGTGCGGAGACGGTGGACGTCACCGACGAGCGGTCGATCGCGGCGCTTGCCGAACGGCTCGGCGAGGTCGACCACATCGTGTCGACGGCATCGGCCCGTGCGCGCGGTCTCGTCGGCGACCTCACCCCCGAGACCATCAGGCTGTCCTTCGACACCAAGGTGATCGGGCCGATCATCCTCGCCAAGCACTTCAAGAGCCGTATCCGCGAAGGCGGATCGCTGGTGCTGCTCTCCGGATCGACGGCGGTCAGGCCCGTTCCCGGCATGCTGGCCGTCGCCGCGACCAACGGCGCGGCGGATGTGGCGGCGAAGGCGCTGGCGATCGAACTGGCGCCGGTCCGGGTCAACGCCGTCTCGCCGGGGACCGTCGACACCGGTGCCTACGACGCGTTGGGCGACGAGAAGAAGGCCGCGCTGTTCGCCGAACGTTCGGCGCGCAACCCGGCCCGGCGCATCGGCAGTGCCGAGGACGTCGCCGCCGCCGCGCTGTTCGCCATGACCAACACCTTCGTGACCGGCGCGACGATCCCTGTCGACGGCGGCGAACCGCTGGTCTGACCGGTGCGACCGGTCAGCCGGCGTCGTCCGCGGTGGTGTCCCGCACGCGCGAGTAATGCCTTCGCGCCTTCATGCGGTTCCCGCAGACCGTCATCGAGCACCAGCGGGCCCGGTTCGCCTTGCTCCTGTCCAGCAGGAACAGCCGGCAGTCGGGATTGGCGCACGGGCGCAGCCGGCCGGGCTTCTCCTGCTGGACGTGGCCCCAGGCCAGCACCGCCAGCGCCGCCGTCCTGCGGTCGGCCGGGGCGTCCAGCCGCCAGGTGACACCGTCGTCCCCGACGACGGGCCGACGGCTGACACCGGAGACGAAGGCGGCGAGGGAGCCGGGCTCCGACTCGCCCCTGACCAGGTCCTGGAGCGCGTCGCGCACCGATCGTACGGCGCGCTGTTCCCTGACCGATCCGGTGCCACCGTGCTCCAGCAGCCACCGCCGGGCGGCTTCCGGGCTCGCCAGCAGGTCCTGCTGGACGCCGTCCACGACCGGCGTGGTGTTCAGCAGCGACAGCAGCGTGTCTTCCTGGGCCGTTCCGATCTCCACACGCGCCCTCCCGGCCTCTGACGATGCTCGCTCTTGCAACCTGTAAAAGTAATTGTACGGGTTAGATCTCGGTGGAGGTCCCGGCCGCGTGGCCGCGGGCGTAGTGCCGGGCCACCCGGACCCTGTTCCCGCAGACATTGCTGGAGCACCACTTGCGGCGCTTGTTCTCCGCCAGGAAGAGCATGGAGCAGGCGGGATTCGCGCAGCGGCGCAGCAGCGCCGACCGGGCGGGATCCGCGACGAGTTCGACCGCCTCGGCCGCCACGGCGGCCAGGGCCGCGTTGCCGCCGTACTCGGTGTGCCAGCGCGCCTCGCCCCGAGGGCCATCGCCGGTCATCACGAGCCTCGGGCTCACCGGGGCCGCCGCCGTCGCCGCGTTGATGTCGTCCACCGAAACGGCGGCGGCCGAGCGCTGCTCCAGGTGTGCGTCGAAGACGTCTCTGATCGCCGTGCGGAGCCGGCGTGTGGCGGCGGGCTCGGGCGGCGGGCCGGGCGGCAGCCGGCGAAGCTGTAGCCGCCACCACGTGTCGTGAGCGCCGGGGGCGGCGAGCAGGTCGACCGGTGGGGTGACGGCGGTCATCAGGGTGTCGACGAGGTCGAGGGCGACCGCCGGCTCGCCCCCCATGGGGAACCCCGCCGCCTGCATCTCGTCCACGCTCGGCCCAATGGTCATCTGAAAAGTATAACCATTAGCCGGAGGGTGGGACGGGCCTTCAGGAGCGCCTTGTCCGGGGTCCGAACGGCGACACTCGGCGTGGCGGCTAACGCCTGCACCGCATGGTCAGCAGTTAGCCAACGGGTCCCGGCGCGTACGGCGGCACGGCAGCCCGACGGCCGGCCTGGCCGGTGCTCGGGTGCCCGGCCGGCCGCTACGGGGCGTCATCGCGCCAACTCTTGACAGAAGCTTCGGCGGAATACAGCCTATGGCAACGTTGTCAGGCGGCTGGTGCAGGCCGTCTGTTTTCTTGAGGGCCGCCTGGAATGGATCACGTTGCACATGCCGAACCAGTCATCTCACCCTTCCCGCAGATCCGTTGTCGCAACGGGTTCGACCCTGCTGGCGAGCTTCGGGCTCGCGGCCGCCTTCCCCGGTACGAGCCAGGCCGCCGGGCCCGCGCCGGCCTCCGGTGCCGCGTCCCGAGCTGAACTCGCCGCCTACCGGCCGGTCGAGGTCTCGTCCGTCGACTACGCGCCCGCGCCCGCCGAGTTCGCGGTGGACAAGCTCACCTCCACCGGTGTCCGGGGCAGTGGGTGGCGGGCCGCCGCCGGCGATCCGCAGTGGATATCCGTCGACCTCCAGGCGCAGTGTCAGGTCGAGTCCGTACGGCTGACCTTCGAGGCGACCAAGGACGACCCGGTCTTCGTACCGTCGCCCAGCGGCAGTCCGCGGGACGGCACGACCGGCCAGGAGATCCTGTCCAGCTGCGCGGTGGCCTTCACGATCGAGACGTCGCCGGACCACCACAAGTGGACCACCGTGTACGAGACCACGTCCGGTGCGGGCGGGGTCGCCGAGATCAAGCTGGCCAAGCCCGCCACGGCGCGCTGGGTGCGGATGACCGTCACCAAGCGGTCGAACGCCAACCCGCTCGGCCTCAACGGCTTCGAGGTGTTCGGTACGGCGAAGGGCCACCGGCCCGCCGCCACCGGCTGGACCGACTGGGGCACGCACGACCACAAGGCACCCGCGCTGCAGGTCGCCGACGACGGCACCGTACCGCTGGAGTCCGGCTGGACCCTGACGATGGACGACTGGGCCGACGGCGGCGGCGCGGAGCTGTCTGCCGCCGACGTGGACACCAGCAGCTGGCTGCCCGCGACCGTGCCCGGCACGGTCCTCGGCTCGCTGGTCGACCAGGGCAAACTGCCCGACCCCGTCGCCGGCATGAACAACCTCCATGTCCCCGAGGCCCTTTCCCGGCACGCGTGGTGGTACCGCCGCGGCTTCCGGCTGCCGCGCGGTCTGCGCACCGGCTCAGGACGGCATGTCTGGCTGGAGTTCGACGGCGTCAACCACAAGGCCGACATCTGGCTCAACGGCAAGCAGGTGGGCGGGCTGACGTATCCCTTCGCCCGCTCGTCCCACGACGTGACGTCCCTGCTGGCCTCCGGTGACCGCGAACAGGCCCTCGCCGTACGCATCACGCCCATGCCGTTCCCCGGCAGTCCCACGGACAAGGGTGTGGAGGGGCTGTCGTTCGTGGACGCGGGCGCCAACATGATGAACCGCAACTCGCCCACATACCTGGCGGCTTCGGGCTGGGACTGGATGCCGGCCGTGCGTGACCGGGTCTCCGGCATCTGGAACCACGTACGGCTGCGCTCCACGGGCCACGCCGTCATCGGCGACCCGCGCGTGGACACCGCACTGCCCGGCCTGCCCGACACCGGCACGGCCGAGGTGACGATCGTGGTGCCGGTGCGCAACGCCGACTCCGCCGAGCGCCGGGTGACCGTCACCGCGTCCTTCGACGACGTACGCGTCTCGCGGACCGTCACCCTGCCGGGCGGCGGCAGCGCCGATGTGACCTTCGCGCCCGCCGACTTCGCCCGGCTCACGGTGCGCAAGCCCAAGCTGTGGTGGCCCAACGGGTACGGCGAGGCCGCCCTGCACGACCTCACGCTCGTCGCCACGGTCGGCGGCTCGGAGAGCGACCGGCGCACCACCCGCTTCGGCATCCGGCAGTTCGGCTACGAGTACGACATTCCGCTGCCGTTCGGCAACGGCACCGACGCGTACACGCAGTCGGTAGACCTCGGCGCCAGGAAGGCACGGTACGTACGGGTCAAGTGCCTGACGCGCGCCACCGGCTGGGGTTCGTCGCTGTGGAGCCTCTCGGTCTTCGACAGCGCGTCGCCCGGCACCGACCTGGCCCTGCACAGGACCGCGACCGCCTCGTCCGAGGACGAGACGGACCACGGCGCTGCCAACGTCACCGACGGTGACGCCAACACCCGGTGGGCGTCCGCCTTCGAGGACGACCAGTGGATCCAGGTCGACCTCGGCGCCTCCGCCTCCTTCGACCGGGTCGACCTGCTGTGGGAGCAGGCGTACGCGAAGACGTACGTGGTGCAGGTCTCCGACGACGGCGACAGCTGGACGGACGCCGCGTCCGTCGACAACTCGGCGGTGCCGCTGCCGTTCCAGAGCGCCGACGCGAGCCTGCAGAACCTCGACATCGGCGCCCGCAAGGCCCGTTACGTACGCATCGAGGGCGGGGCGCGCGCCACCAGCTGGGGCAACTCCCTGTGGAGCCTGTCGGTCGTCGACAGCGCCAAGGCCGGCACCGACCTCGCACTGCACAAGACCGCCACCGCCTCCACCGAGGACGGCGACAACAAGGCGGCCAACGCCACCGACGGCAGCTCCAGCACCCGTTGGTCCTCCGCGTACCAGGACGACCAGTGGATCCAGGTCGACCTCGGCGCCTCCGTCGACTTCGACCGGGTGGTCGTCGTGTGGGAGGCCGCCTACCCCAAGACGTTCGTCGTCCGGATCTCGGACGACGGACAGACCTGGACGGATGTGAAGTCCGTCGACAACACCCCGCAGCCGCTGAAGATCAGCGTCAACGGTGTGCGGGTCTTCTGCCGTGGCGGCAACTGGGGCTGGGACGAGCTGCTGCGCCGGATGCCCGCCGAGCGGATGGACACGGCGGTGCGGATGCACCGGGACATGAACTTCACCATGATCCGCAACTGGCTGGGCAGCAGCGACCGCGAGGAGTTCTTCGCCAGCTGTGACCGGTACGGCATCCTGGTGTGGAACGACTTCCCCAACGCCTGGGGCATGGACCCGCCGGACCACGACGCGTTCAACAGCCTGGCCAGGGACACCGTGCTGCGCTACCGCATCCACCCCAGTGTGGTGCTCTGGTGCGGTGCCAACGAGGGCAACCCGCCGGCGGCGATCGACAGCGGGATGCGCGAGGCGGTCCAGTCGCAGGCGCCGGGGATCTTCTACCAGAACAACTCGGCGGGCGGCATCATCACCGGCGGCGGCCCCTACGGCTGGGTCGACCCGGACAGCTACTTCTCCCCGTCCACCTACGGCTCGGGCTCGTTCGGCTTCCACACCGAGATCGGTATGCCCGTGGTGTCCACGGCGGAGAGCATGCGCAGCCTCGTCGGTGACGAGCCGGAGTGGCCGATCGGCGACGCCTGGTACTACCACGACTGGAGCACCCGGGGGAACCAGGCCCCGCAGAACTACCGCGCCGCCATCGAGGCCCGGCTGGACACCGCGAAGGACCTCGACGACTTCACCACCAAGGCCCAGTTCGTCAACTACGAGAACACCAGGGCCATGTTCGAGGCGTGGAACGCCAACCTGTGGAAGGACGCCAGCGGCTTGATGCTCTGGATGTCCCATCCGGCCTGGCACAGCACCGTATGGCAGACCTACGACTACGACTTCGACGTCAACGGCACCTACTACGGGGCGCGCAAGGCGTGCGAGGCCGTCCACGTGCAGGCCGACCCGGTGAAGTGGGCGGTGGAGGCGGTCAACCACACGGCCCAGGCGCTGAAGGGCGCGACGGTCACCGCCCGGCTGTACGACCTGTCGGGCCGTCAGCTCGGCTCGACGCGCCGGACGAAGCTCGACGTCGCGGCCTCGGGCAAGGGCGCTGCCTTCACCGTCGCCTTCGGGGCCGACCTGCCGGGACTGCACCTGCTGCGGCTGGGACTTGAGGACAGCAGGGGCAGGACGCTGTCGCAGAACACCTACTGGCGCTACCGCGACGCGGCCGACATGAAGGCGCTGAACACGACCAAGCCGGTCAAGGTCACCGCTGACCTCGGCCATGTCTCGCGGACGGAGTCGGGAGCGCGCCGCACCATGACGGTGACCTTGCGGAACCGGGGCTCCGCCGTCGCCTCCATGGTGCGGGTCTCGCTGCTCGACGCCGACAACGGCCGGCGGGTGCTGCCGACGCTGTACGGCGACAACTACCTGTGGCTGCTGCCCGGTGAGTCGCAGACCGTCACGGTGTCCTGGCCGGCCGACGCGCTGCGCTCCGGCCGCCCGGCGCTGCGTACGGAGGGATACAACAGCAAGGCGACCGTGACGCGCGCCTGAGTATGCGCTCCGGCGCCTGTCAGGTGGAGATGCCGGGGTACGGCATCTCCACGTGCGACAGGCGCCGGGCGTACCCCAGTTGGAAGCCGAGCGGCTCGGCGTGATCGCGTTCGAACATGCCGATGAACAGGGTCGGCGTGAGGAACGGGTAAGCGCCGAGTTCGAACAGCTCGCACGCCGCGCTCCGCGCCGCCGGACAACCCCTACACGTACACGGACTACGGGAGCGGCAGCACGCACCGTTTTTAAGTTAATTAGTAATTATCATTGACACGATGTGGAGCTGAGGTCACAGTCTTCGTCGTGGCGCCGCCGCCCCCGCTTCCGGGGTACGGCGGTGCCCGCGACCCCAACTCTCGGGAGACATCAGTGACTTCGCATCGTGCAGGGATGGTGCGTGCCCGGCGCGCCGCCGCGGCCGTGGTGGCGGCGGCACTCGCAGGCGTGGCGGCGCCGGCGGCGCACGCCACCGACCACCCGGCGGGACCTGGTCAGGACCAGGGAACACCCGCGTACTACGACAGCGGCCTCGCCCCCACGCCCTACATGGGCTGGAACACCTACTACGGCCTGGGCGCGCCCACCGAGGACCAGGTCAAGAGCGTCGCCGACAAGCTCGTCAGCAGCGGGCTCAAGGACAGCGGCTACAACATCGTCTGGCTGGACGGCGGTTGGCAGGCCGACACTCCGCGTGACGCCGACGGGCGGCTCGCGGCGAACGCGGAGCGGTTCCCCTCCGGCATTCCCGCCCTGGTCAGCTATCTGCACAAGAAGGGCCTCAAGGCCGGGATCTACACCGACGCCGGTACCTACGACGGCGGCAAGAGCTGCGGACTCGGCAGCCGGGGCCACTACGCCGAGGACGCGCGGCAGTTCGCCGGCTGGAAGATCGACGCGGTGAAGGTCGACTTCCTGTGCGGGATCTCGGAGAAGCTCGACCCGGGGCCCGCCTACAAGGAGTTCAGCGACGCCGTCGCGAAGTCCGGCCGGCCGATGCTGCTCAACTTCTGCAACCCGCTCACCGACGACTGGGGTCTGCCGCACACCCCCGCCCAGGACGCGCACAACGCCTACACGTACGGGCCCACGACGGCCGACTCCTGGCGCACCGGCACCGACATCGCGTACGGCACACCGACGGCGGGCGAATGGCCCAACGTCCTGCGCAACATGGACGCCAACGCCTGGCACCCGGAGGCCCAGGGCCCCGGGCACTACAACGACCCCGACTACCTCATCCCGATGCGGACGATGCCGGACGGCTCGTACGAACTCTCGCAGGAGGAGTCGACCACCCAGCTGGTGATGTGGGCGGAGATGGCCTCTCCGCTGATCATCGGTTCCGATCCGCGCACCCTGCCCAAGGCGATGATCGACACACTGACCAACCCGGAGATCGTCGCCGTCGACCAGGACCCGCTGGCCGTCCAGGGCGTCCGGGTCGCCACCGACGCGACAGGCGACGTGTACAGCAAGGTCCTCCAGGGATCGGGCAAGCGCGCCGTGGTCCTGCTCAACCGGTCCGACACCGCGAGCGCCCGCACCGTACGGTTCTCGGACGCCGGGCTGACCGGCCGGGTGTCCGTACGTGACCTGCGGGCCAGGAAGAGCGCGGGCGCCCACACCGGCTCGTACACCGTCACCGTGCCCGCGCACGGCACGGCCTTCCTCGGGCTGTCCGGCACGGACGACGCACCCGGCGTCGCGCTCGGTACGCGCTCAACGGCGACCCCGGCGCTGGTCCGTGACGGGGACAGGCTGAGCGTGTACTCCCGTTCCTCCGACGGATCCCTGCGGCAGCAGACCGGCCGCGACGGCCACTGGTCATCGGCCGGTACGAACCTCGGCGGCCCGACCCACGGCCGGATACTCGGCTCGCCCGCCGCCTACAGCCCGGCCCCCGGCCGTACGGACGTCTTCGTGCGCGGCACGGACGACGCCGCCTACCGGCTCGTCGTCACCGACGGACGTCCGGGCCGGTGGCAGAAGCTCGGCGGCACACTGGGCGACGCGCCGAGTGTCACCTTCCAGGACGAGGACCACTGGACGCTGTTCGCGCACGGCGCGGACGGCAGTGTCATCTCGCGCACCGCGCAGAGCGGTTGGACCTCCGTCGGAGCGCCGTCGGGGCTGACGGTGTACGGCGCGCCCTCGGCCGCCACCGACTCGGCGGGCCGGATCCATGTCGCCGTACGCACCAACGACGACGCCGTGTGGGAGCGGGTGCGGGACACCTCCGGCAGCTGGTCCGACTGGACCTCGCTGGGCGGGACGGTGAGCGGGAGCCCGACGCTCGTCGCCTCGGGGGACACCGTCCATCTGTACGCCCGCGCCGGTGACTACACCCTCTGGCAGCAGGCGTTCACGGTCGGCGGCTGGAGCGGCTGGTCGCAGCGGGCGGGCTTCGCGAGCGCCGTCTTCGACGGTTCCCTCGGCGCGGCGGCGGGAGCGGACGGCAGTGTGCTGACCGCGTTCCGCGGAGTCGCGGACCGTCTTCACCAAGCGGAAATAAATTAGTAATTAATCTTGACGCTGGCCCGATCCCGGGTCAGTCTGTATCCGCCGAACGAGAGCCCACCGTCAGGGGGTCGGGCTCCGTTCGGCGGGCGGATAGGGAGTTCTTCCATGATCAGCACACCAACCGGCCGTCGTGGCTTTCTCGCCGGGGCGGGCGCCGTCGGCGCCGCCGCACTGATGAGCGGCTGCGTCACCGCCAGTTCCTCCGGCGGCAAGAAGCAGTCCGGCAGCGGCCCGGTCACCCTGCAGTCCAACCTCTCCTCGCCGCTGGCCAAGTCCGCCATGCAGGACCTCGTCGCGGCGTTCAACAAGCGCGGGGGCACGAAGACCACCCTCAACACCGTCGCCTCCGAGACGTTCCGCACCCAGCTGCCGACGTATCTCACCTCGGCCAACCCGCCGGACCTGCTGACCTGGTACCCCGGCTCGGTCGCCGACTCGTACGCCAAGAAGGACCTGCTGCTCGACGTCAGCGACATATGGACCAAGCCGGAGTTCGCCGGCTACAGCGCGGCGCAGCAGAAGCTCTGCACCTCGTCCGCCGGCAAGAAGGTCTTCGTGCCGGCCACGTACTACTGGTGGGGCGTCTTCTACCGGAAGTCGAACTTCGCCAAGTGGGGCGTCCAGGAGCCCAAGACCTGGGACGAGTTCCTCGACCTGTGCGACAAGCTCAAGTCCAAGGGCGTCGCACCGATCGGGCTCGGCGCCGGCGGCAACACCGCCTGGGTGGCGTCCTCCTGGTTCGACTACCTCAACATCCGCATCAACGGCGCCCAGTACCACCGTGATCTGCTCGCCGGCAAGCACCGTTTCGACGACCCCGAGGTCCACAAGGTCTTCGACCGGTGGGGCGAGGCACTGCCCTACTTCGACAAGAACGGCACGGCGCTCGCCTTCCAGGACGCCACCACCGCGCTCCTCCAGGGCCGCACCGGGATGATGCTCATCGGTACGTTCTTCGCCGACTCGGCGCCCAAGGCCGAGCTGGACGACATCGACTTCTTCCGCTTCCCCGTCATCGACCCGAAGGTCCCGCTGGCCGAAGAGGGGCCCACCGACGGCTACTTCGCCAGCGCCCGCACCGGCCGCAAGGACGAGGTCAAGGAAATGATGCGCTACCTGGCCACCGCCGAGGCGCAGGAGATCTACCTCAAGGGCTCGTCCGGCACCTCGCTGCCGACCAACCCCAAGGCCAAGGACACCGGCACCCCGCTGGTCAAGAAGGGCCGCGCGCTGATCGAAGGAGCCGCGGACGTCACGCAGTTCTTCAACCGTGACTCCAGCGACGCGCTCCAGCCGTCCGCCGACACCGCGCTCACCCGCTTCCTCGCCAAGCCCAAGGAGATCAACTCGATCCTCACCACCTGGCAGCGGGACGCGCAGAAGATCTGGGGCCAGTGAGATGGCGGTGCTCACTGCCGTACGGAAGCCGCGGCGGATGCGGGGCGCCACCAGGGTCCCGCCCGTGGTGCTCGCCTTCGTGCTCGTCCCGCTGCTGGCCGAGGGCTTCTGGGTGTTCTGGCCCGCCATCCAGGGCTTCTACCTCTCGCTGACCAACTGGGACGGTGTCTCGACCCCGCAGTTCGTCGGGCTCGGCAACTACCGTGAGATGTTCGGGGACAGTGTCTTCCGCACCGCCCTGCTCGACACGGTCCTGTGGCTGGTGCTGTTCGGCGGCCTGTCGGCGATCCTCGGACTCGGCGCCGCGCTGCTGCTCCAACAGGAGCGCAGGGGAGTCGGCTTCTACCGGGCCGCGCTGTTCCTGCCCGTGGTGTTCTCGCTGACCGCCACCGCCCTGGTGTGGCAGGCGATGTACCAGCCGGACGGGCTGATCAACAAAACACTCGAAGGGGTCGGCCTCGGCAGCCTCACCCACGCCTGGCTCGCCGACCAGAACACCGCCCTGTACGCCGTGATCGTGCCCGCCCTGTGGCGGCAGATCGGCTACGTGATGGTGCTCTACCTGGCCGGACTCAAGGGCATCGACCCGGTGCTCTACGAGGCGGCGAAGGTCGACGGGGCCTCCCGCTGGCAGCAGTTCCGGCACATCACCATCCCGCAGCTCAGCAGTGTCAACGCGGTGGTGCTGTCCGTCATCGTCATCGACTCGCTGCGCTCCTTCGACGTCATCTGGGCGCTCACCCGAGGCGGCCCGTACCACTCGTCGGAACTGCTCAGCACCTACATGTACTCCACCGCCTTCCAGTCGCTGCGGCTGGGATACGGATCCGCCCTCGCCGTCGTGATCTTCGTGCTGGCCTTCGGGGTCATCGTGTCGTATCTCGTCCGCGCCTTCCGGGAGGCCGACTGATGGCCGTCACCCAAGCCTCCGCCACCGTGCCCGTGGGCGAGGAGCGGGAACCCGCCGTGCGCGAGCGCCCGCCGGGCAACCGCCGCAGCCGGGGCCGCGCCTGGCGGACCGTCAGCTTTCATGTCAGCGCGAGCGCGCTGTCGCTGCTGTGGCTCGTGCCGATCGCGCTCGTGCTCGTCACCAGCACCCGGTCCTTCGACGACATCGCCGCCCACGGTCTCGGCAGCCTGCCGCACTCCTTCACCCTGAGCGGTTTCAGCCAGGCGTGGGTGGACGGCGGCCAGGGCCGCGCGCTGATCAACAGCCTGATCGTCACGATCCCCACCGTGCTGCTCTCGCTCGGGCTCGCCTCGACGGCCGCGTTCGCGCTGAGCCGCTACGACCTGCCGCTGCGCCGCACATTGCTGCTGCTGATGCTCGGCGGCAACCTGTTGCCGCCGCAGATCCTGCTCATCCCGGTCTCCAAGATCAGTGAGTCGCTGGGGCTCTACGACAGCCTCTACGCGCTGATCGGGGTGCAGGTCGGCTTCGGCGTCGGCTTCTACGTCTTCGTCCTGCACGGCTTCATGCGGTCCATACCGCCGGAGATCCAGCAGGCCGCGGTCATCGACGGGGCGGGGCCCTGGCAGATCTACCGGCGCATCATCATGCCGCTGACCACGCCCGCGCTCGCCGCGCTCAGCGCGCTGTCCTTCACCTGGATCTTCAACGACCTGCTCTGGGCCATCACCGTGCTGCGGACCGACACGAAGATGCCCATCACCGCGTCGCTGATCGGACTCCAGGGCCAGTACGTGTCGATGTGGAACGTCATCGCCGCCGGGTCCGTCATCGCAGCGGCGCCGACCGTGATCGTGTTTCTCCGTTTCCAGCGCCACTTCGTCGCCGGACTCAATCTGGGAGCAGTCAAGTGACCGCGCGGGAAAGCTGGTTGTTGCGCACCGAGCACACCGTCTACGAGGTCGCCCTCGCGGACACCGGACAGTGGGCCGAACTGGTGGCCTGGGGCCCGCACGGGGTGGAGAGCGGCCCCTCGCCGCTCGACTGGTCACGCCGTACGCACTTCATCACCCCCGCCGACCTGGCGCCCGCCGAGTACATCCCGTACGGGCTGCGGCCGTTCAACGGCGCCGACCTGGTCGCCCAGCGCCCCGGTGCGGAACGAGGCGTCTACTGGCGGTTCACCGAAGCGAGCGCCGACGCCGACCGGGCGCTGCGGCTCGTCTTCACCGACGACACCCTCGGCCTGCGGGCCGCGCTCTGCTACGAGACCGTCGCCGGCACGGACGTCATCCTCCGCTGGACCGAGCTGACCTGCGTCGGCGACGACGAACTGCGGCTGGAACGCTTCGACTCGGCGGCCGTCAACATCCCCGCGGCCGACGCCGCCCGGCTCACCTACCTCAGCGGGCAGTGGTCGCGGGAGTTCCAGCGCACCCAGCTCGAACTGACCCGCGGGCGCTTCGAGATGGGCTCCACCCAGGCCGTCCCCGGCCACGCGTACGCGCCGTGGCTCGCCGTCCAGGACGCCGCCGCACCGGCCGAAGGCGCGACGCCCACCTACGGCATCGCGCTGGAGTGGTCGGGCAACTGGCACATCACCGCCGACGCCGAGCCCGGCGGCGCCCTCCGCGTGCGTGCCGGACGGGTGCCGCACGAAGGCGCCGTCCGGCTCGCCCCCGGCGCCACCCTCACCACCCCGCGCCTGGCCTGCGCCTTCAGCCCGGACGGACTGGAAGGGCTGGCCCGCGTCTGGCACCGCTACGAGCGCGGACTCACCGGCGACCGGATGAACCGCCCCCGCAAGGTGCTCTACAACTCCTGGGAAGCCACCGGATTCGCGGTCGAGGCGGCGAGCCAGCTCGAACTCGCCTCGCTCGCCGCCGACATGGGCGCCGAACTGTTCGTCGTCGACGACGGCTGGTTCCCCGGCCGTGCCGACGACACCGGCGGCCTCGGCGACTGGACCCCCGACCCGAAGGCGTTCCCCGCAGGCTTCGACGACTTCATCGGCCAGGTGCGCGCGCTGGGCATGGACTTCGGCCTCTGGGTCGAGCCGGAGGCGATCAGCCCCGCTTCGGAGCTGTACGCCCGGCACCCCGAATGGGTCTACCGCGTCGAAGGCCGCCCCGCCACCCTCGTCCGCAACCAGCTCCTCCTCGACCTCGGCCGCACCGACGTGCAGGACTTCGTCCTCGCCACCCTCGACCGGCTCCTCGGCGACCACCCGATCAGCTACCTCAAGTGGGACATGAACCGGCCGCCCACCGAGCGCGGCAGGCCGGGCGGCGGCCCCGCCGAACAACAGGACCTCGACGCCGCGCACGTCGCCGGCTACCTGCGGGTTCTCGACCATCTGCGCGCCCACCACCCCGACGTCACCGTCGAAGGCTGCGCGGGCGGCGGCGCCCGGATCGAACACGCCACCATCGCCCGTACGGACGTCGTCTGGCCGAGTGACAACACGGCCCCGCTGGACCGGCTCTCCATCCAGTACGGCTACCTGCACGCGCACGCCCCGCACACCATGAGCTCCTGGGTCACCGACTCGCCCGGCGTCTTCGACCCGCGCCCGCGCTCCCTCGGCTTCCGCTTCGTCAACGCGATGGCGGGCGTGCTCGGCATCGGCGCCGACATCCGCACCTGGACGCCCGAGCAACGCACCGAGGCCGCCGGGTGGGTGGCCCGCTACAAGGACATCAGGGACGTCATCCACCACGGCGAGATCAGGCTGCTCAACACACCGGCCGACGCCACCTGCGGTGTGCAGTACGACGAGCCGGGCGGCGCCCGCGTCGTCGTCACCGCGTGGAACACCGGCCGGCTCGACGGCGCGCCGCTCGTACCGGGACGCGCGTCCCGGCTGCGGCTGCGCGGCCTCGATCCGCGGGCGCGGTACGCCGACACGGCGACCGGCACCGTCCTCAGCGGGGCCCATCTGCTGCACTCAGGGCTGCCGTTCACCTGGAGCGCGCACTACGACGCGGAACTGGTGGTACTGACCAGACAGTGACCCTGCGCTGTCCGTACCGCATCCCCGCAGTCACTAAAGTCGCCCAGGACGCCACGAAGCGTCCACCAACACCGAGGAGTGGACCCGCCTCATGAACTCTGCCGCCCGCTTCACCGACCGCGTCGCCGTGGTCACCGGAGCCGCCTCGGGCATCGGCGCCGCAGCGGCGCGACGCCTCGCGGCCGAAGGCGCAGCCGTCGTCCTCGCCGACATCACGGCGGAGCGCGGCGAGACCACCGCCGCACGCATACGCGACGACGGCGGACGCGCCGTCTTCGTCAGGGCGGACGTCGCCGAACAGGACGGCTGGGACCGGATCGTCGCCGCCGCGCACACCTACGGACCCGTCGGTGTGCTCGTCAGCAACGCCTACACCGTGGACGTCACCCCCGCCCACGAGATGTCCCTCGCCTCCTGGGAGCGGCAGCTCGCCGTCAACCTCACCGGCGGCTTCCTCGGCTTCAAGGCCTGCCTGCCCGATCTGCGGGACAACGCCGGATCCGTCGTCCTCGTCTCGTCGGTCCACGCGCACAAGGGCATCCCCGGCCACCCCGCGTACGCGGCGACCAAGGGCGCCCTGCTCTCGCTCTGCTCCCAACTCGCCGTCGAGTACGGGCCCGACGTGCGGGTCAACGCCGTGCTGCCGGGACCGATCCTCACCGCGGCCTGGGACCGGGTCGGGGAGGCCGACCGGGAACGCAGCGTCGCCGAGACCGCTGCCCGCCGGTTCGGGACACCCGAGGAGGCGGCCGCCGCCATCACCTTCCTCGCCGCAGGGGAAGCCTCCTACATCACCGGAACGAGCCTGGTCGTCGACGGCGGCTGGAGCGTGCTCAAGGCATCGGCCTGACCGCCCGCCGTACCCCCTACCGACCAGCAGAAAGGCAGAACGACATGACGCCATACGCGCGCCGCGGAGTGCACGGCCAGACCGTGGAGACTCTCGCGCGCCGGGTGCTCAGCGGTGAGATCCCCGAGGGAGCGACACTCGACCTCCCCGCACTGCAGAGCGAGTTGGACGTCAGTCTGACCGCCCTGCGGGAATCGCTGAAGGTGCTGGCGGCCAAGGGCATGGTCGACGCGCGGCAGAAGCGCGGCACCTTCGTCAGGGCGCGGGCCGACTGGAACCTGCTCGACGCCGACGTGCTGCGCTGGCAGTTCGCCGAAGGCACCAGCTCCGGCGCCGACCTCGGACTGCTGCGCCACCTCGGTGAGGTGCGCGGCATCATCGAGCCGGCCGCCGTCAGGCTCGCCGCCGAACGCCGCACCGACGACGACCTCCAGGCACTGGAAGCGGCACTGACCGCCATGGCCACCGTCGAGGGAACAGGCGGCCCCGGCCACGCCGTCGAGGCCGACCTCGCCTTCCACCGGGCGCTGCTCGCAGCGACCCACAACGAACTCCTCGAACGGATGGAGATGGTCATCGAGTCGGGCCTCGCCCACCGCGACGAGATCGTGCACAGCTCGCCGCACGGTGAGGACCCCGTACCGAGCCACCGGGCCGTGCTCGACGCGGTACGGGCGCAGGACCAGGACGCCGCTGAACGCGCCATGCGCGCCCTGCTCGACCAGGCGGTACGCGACCTCGACAAGGTCCACGGCACCCCCCGTACGAAAGGCACCGAGCCGAAGTGAAGATCGTTCGCGTCGAGACGTTCCTGGTGGCGCCCCGCTGGCTGTTCTGCCGGATCGAGACCGACGACGGGGTGGTCGGCTGGGGCGAGCCGGTGGTGGAGGGCCGGGCCGAAGTGGTGCGCGCCGCCGTCGACGTACTCGCCGAACACCTCGTGGGCCAGGACCCGTTGCGGATCCAGGACCACTGGCAGGTGATGACCAAGGGCGGCTTCTACCGGGGCGGGCCCGTGCTCTCCAGCGCCGTCGCCGGCCTCGACCAGGCCCTGTGGGACATCGCGGGCAAGACGTACGGAGCGCCGGTGCACGCGCTGCTCGGCGGCCCGGTCAGGGACTCCGTACGGGTCTACGCCTGGGTCGGCGGGGACGAACCCGGCCAGCTCACCGAGGATGTCACCGAGCAGGTCGAAGCGGGCTTCACCGCCGTCAAGATGAACGCGGCGGGCCGTACGTCACCGCTGTCCACACCGGCCGAGACGGCGGCCGTGGTGGCACGGGTGGCGGCCGTCAGGGAGGTGCTGGGCCCTGAGCGGGACGTGGCGGTGGACTTCCACGGCCGGTTCAGCCCGGCCGGCGCGCGCCGGGTGCTGCATGAAATAGCCCCGCTGCAGCCGCTGTTCGCCGAGGAGCCGCTGCTGCCCGAGCACAACCACCTGCTGGCGGGTCTGGTGGCGGCCGTGAACGTGCCGATCGCGACCGGTGAACGGCTCTACGGGCGCTCGGAGTTCCTGCCCGCCCTGACCGCCGGGATAGCGGTGGCCCAGCCGGACCTGTCGCACGCCGGCGGTATATCCGAGGTCCACCGGATCGCGTCGCTCGCCGAGACGTACGGGGCGCTGCTGGCCCCGCACTGCCCGCTCGGCCCGATCGCGCTCGCCGCCAGTCTGCAAATCGCCTTCTGCACACCCAACTTCCTCATCCAGGAGCAGAGCAGGGGCATCCACTACAACAAGGAGGCCGACCTGCTGTCGTACCTCGTCGACACCGAGCCCTTCCGGTTCGTGGCCGGGCAGGCGCACCGCACGGAGCTGCCGGGGCTCGGCATCACCGTGGACGAGGCGGCGGTACGGGCGGCGGACCGGTCAGGACACGCCTGGCGCAACCCGGTCTGGCGGCACGAGGACGGATCGTTCGCCGAATGGTGAGCGACGCGACGAGTGGTGCGGTGACCGGCCCGCAGGTCGTCACGGATGCCGCGCACGGCGGGCGTTGGACCTCCCTGCGCGCGGACGGCGGCCGGGAGTGGCTGTGGCACCGGGACGAGCCGCGCAGGGACGGCGTACGGCCGGGGGACGCCTTCGCGGACGCCGGCGGCCTTGAGGAGTGTGTTCCGACGGTACGCGGCACCCCGGACCACGGCGTGGCCTGGAGCAGGCCCTGGGTGCGCGTGGGCGCGGGCGAAGAGGCCGTGGACTGCCCGGACTTCCGGCTCGTCCGCCGTATCCGTACGCGGCCGGGGCGCACGGCCGTCGACTACCGGCTGACCGCCGAGCCGGGCTACCGCTTCCTCTGGGCGGCGCACGCGCTGCTGGACGTCTCCGAGGCGGCCACGGTCGAACTGCGTGACAGGGCAGGGCTTTCGCTGTACCCGGACGGCGGCTCGGACACCGTCCGCGGGCAGTGGCCGCGCGTCGGCGGCGTACGGCTGGACCGGCTCGGACCCGACGACGGCACGGCGCTCGGAGCCGTGATCAACACACCGGAGGCGGCCGTCCACGACGGTCCCGACACACTGACACTCGCGCTGGAGGCCCCGGGACAACCCGTCTCGATCGCCCTCTGGCGCAACCTCGGCGGCTTTCCCGACGACGCGCCGTACCGGTCCGTCGGTGTGGAGCCCATGCTCGGCCGCGTCTTCGACCTGGCGGCGGCGGGGGAGGAGGACGCGGCCCGCGTCCCGGCGGCGGGCGAGGTCCGCTGGCGCCTGACCATGACAACGACACACCGCAGGTGAAAGGAACCACCCCATGGATCTGCTCGGCGCGCTGCACGCGCACCGTCTGGTCGCCATCGTGCGCGGCGACGACCCGGACGCCGCGCTGAAGACCGTACTGACCCTCGTCGAGGAGGGCGTCGCCCTGGTCGAGGTCTCGCTGAGCGGCAGGGACGCGCTCACGGTGATCAACCGGGCCAGGGCCGCACTGGGGCCTGACGCACCCCTCGGCGCGGGTACGGTGCTGAGCGCCGACGACGCGCGCGCGGCGCACGGAGCGGGAGCCGATTTCGTCGTGACACCCGCCGTCGGCGACGGAGTCACGGCGGCCAGGGAACTCGGACTGCCGGTGCTCGCCGGGGTGATGACGCCCACGGACATCCTGTCGGCGCTGCGGCTCGGCGCCGAGGCGCTCAAGATATTCCCGGCGGCGCAGGCGGGCGGCCCCGCCTATCTGCGGGCGCTGCGCGGCCCGTTCCCCGGGCTGCCGTTCGTGCCGGTCGGGGGAGTGGACGCGACTGCAGCGGCCGAGTATCTGGCGGCCGGTGCGACGGCTGTGGGCGTCGGGTCCCCACTGATCGGTGACGCGGCGGACGGCGGAGACCTGGAGGCGCTGCGGGCGCGGACGAGGACGTTCCTCGATGTCGTACGCACCGGGGTACCGGCCGCCGAAGGCCCGGCATGAGCGGCCCTGTTGTCTGCGTCGGCGAGACGATGGCGGCTCTCGCACCGGACCCGGTCACCCCACTCGACACCGCCGACCTGCTGCGGATCGACATCGCGGGCGCCGAGTCGAACGTGGCGATGTATCTCGCCGACCACGGTGTGCCCGCCCGCTGGGTGTCCGCGCTGGGCGCCGATCCGTTCGGGCGCCGGATACGGGAGCGCGTCGCCGCTTCCGGCGTCGATGTCTCCGGCGTACGCACCGACCCGGAGCGCCCCACCGGGCTGCTGATCAAGGACCCGGGGCGGGACGCCACCCGCGTCCACTACTACCGGCGCGGTTCGGCGGCCGCCGCACTGGGGCCCGAACTCCTGCGGGACGGCGGCCTGTCCGACGCCGGACTCGTCCATGTCACGGGCATCACCCCGGCACTGTCCGCCAGTTGCCACGCGCTGGTGGAGGCGGTCCTCGCCCCCGACCGGCCGTACCGGGTCAGCTTCGACGTCAACCACCGCCCCGCACTGTGGTCCGGCACCCCGGCAGGGACGGCCGCCACAACGCTGCGGGCACTGGCCGGACGCGCCGACATCGTCTTCGTCGGGCTGGACGAGGCCCAGGCGCTGTGGGGCGCGGACCTGAAGGACCCGGAGGCGGTACGCGCGTTGCTGCCCGGGCCGGGGACCCTGGTCGTCAAGGACGGCTCCCGCTCCGCCACGGCCTTCGTCGGCCCGGAGTCGTACACGGTGCCCGCGCTCACCACGGACGTGGCCGAACCGGTCGGCGCGGGCGACGCGTTCGCGGCCGGCTTCCTGGCGGGCACGCGCCAGGGCGGCGGCCCGGTCGCCGCCCTGCGGCTCGGCCATCTCACAGCGGTGTCGGCGCTCCGGGTCACCGCCGACCACGGCCCGCTGCTGCCTGCGGCGCGCACGGCCCCACTCCTCGCGGCCACCGACGAGGAGTGGGCCACAGCGGTCCTCGCCCCCGGCCTTTAGGGCGTGAGCGCGACGACGGCCTCGCTGGTGTGCACCAGGAACGTCAGCGTCTCCTGGAAGTACAGCTGCACACTCGTCGCGTCATGGCTGAGATAACCGATGGACACGTCCTGCCCCAGGCGCAGTTCGAAGTCCCCGCCCCGGGCCGACAGCAGGAACGCGCCGTCGATGGCCGGGGCCCAGATGATGTCGCCGTCGAGGAGACGCGCGATGTGTTCGTGGATGGGATAGCCGTGGTCCGACGTCTCGTTCACCGCGGTGTACGCGTCGGCGCTCAGCGCCAGGGTGTACGGGCCCTCGACACCGGCCAGCCGCAGCGCGGTGATGGCACGGCTCACGGCGTTCGGGTACTCGCGCACATCGGCGGGGAGCGGCACCGCCGGGTTGGACGAGCCGGCGCGGATGCCCTCGATACCCGCCTCCGGATACCCCTCGAAGACGGCCCGGTCCTCGGCGAAGGCCAGCCGCCGCGCGGCGTCCTTCACCGGCTGCCAGTCGGCGTCCTGGGCGCCCCGCTCCACGTCGTCCACCTGCTGCCGGTCCACGGTGAACGGGACGCGCAGCTCCACGACGGGCTGCGAGTGGCGGGTGTGCGCCAGGACGCCCTCGGCGGGCGCGGCGACCGGGTCGAGATGCCCGGTGGCCACGGCGGCCAGCTCAGGCCCCCCGGGCTCGGGCACGTCCACGATCCGGCGGGCGGCCACATTGCGCTTGAAGGTGCGCTGCGCCTCGGCCTCCAGATCGGCCCAGGCGGCAGCGGAGACGGGGGCGAGATCGCGGTGCAGATTGTTCACCGGGCGGTGCTCCTGTTCAGGTCGCCGATCCCCAGGCTGCCGTCGGCGGGCGTGACCGCGGGCCGGGGTACGGAGGTGGTGGCCGAAGCCGAGTCGGGAAGGCCGTCGAGGAAGTCCACGGACGGGGCGAAGAAGAGGGTGCCGGTCACGGCGGTCGAGAAGTCCAGGATGCGGTCGTGGCTCGCGTTCGGCGCGCCGAGGAACATGTTGCGCAGCATCTGTTCCGTGACGTCCGGCGTGCGCGAATAGCCGATGAAGTACGTACCGAACTCGCCGCGACCCGGGCTGCCGAAGGGCATGTTGTCCCGCAGGATCTGCTGCTCGTCACCGTCGGGACCCACGATGGTCGTCAGCGCGACGTGCGAGGCGTCCTCGTCCAGCTCGACGTTGTTGAGCTTCTTACGGCCGATGATCTTCTCCTGCGCCTCGACGGGCAGGGTGTTCCAGGCATCCAGGTCGTGCAGGTACTTCTGCACGATCACATAGCTGCCGCCGGTGTGGGCGGGGTCCTCGTCGCCGACCAGGACCGCCGTACGGGCGGCGCCGCCGACCGGGTTCTCGGTGCCGTCGACGAAACCCATCAGGTCACGGGTGTCCAGGTACTTGAACCCCTGGACCTCGTCCCGCACGGTGACCGCGCCGCGCAGCCGGTCCATGATCTCGGTCGCCAGCGCGAAGCACAGGTCAGGCCGGGTGGCCCGGATGTGGAAGAGCAGGTCGCCCGGGGTGGCGACCGCGCGGTGCCGGGCCCCGACCAGCTCCTTGAAGGGATGCAGCCCCACCGGCCTGGGCAGCTCGAACAGCCGGTCCCACAGGCCGGCGCCGATCCCGGCGACACAGCTCAGCGCGCCGTCGGGCGCCCCGAACCCGAAGGCGCGTTCGAGGCCGGACAGATCGGCCAGCAGGTCCTGCACCGTCTCCTCGCCCCCGGCGTCGACCGTGACCACCAGGAAGATCGCACCGGTGGTCAGCGGGCTGAGCACCGATTGCGGCTCGGGCCCCGGAAAAGATTCGACCGTCAACCGGCTCTCCAGTCTCGTTCGTACCGGCGCCGAACGATCTCCGGCGCCGATTGGCCGTCCGTCGCACCAGCAGTGCGATCAAGCAGTGCGTAGTCAGCCTACGACGTCAGCCGAACGCCGCCACGGAGACCGGCTGCCAATCGCGCCAGGTCCGCAGCCGCTCCTCGTACAGCTCGGCCACAGCGGGAAAGGACTTGCCGAGGAAGACCCGCAGCGGTGGCTCAGGCGCGTCGACGATCCGCAGGATCGCCTCGCGTGTGGCGCGCGGGTCGCCGACCTCGAACTCCGGCGCCGTCGTCTCGCGGACCCCGGCGTAGTCGGGATGCGACGCGCTGCGGCGCGCTCCCCGGTCGAGCCAGTCGGTCGCGTAGGGGCCGGGCTCCACACTGGTGACGTGGATGCCGAACGGCGCCACCTCCTGCGCCAGCGACTCGGACAGTCCCTCCAGGGCCCACTTCGACGCGTGGTACGCGCCGATCCCGGGGTACGCCCGCACCCCGCCCTCGCTGGTCACTTGGAGGATGTGCCCACGGCGCTGCTCCCGCATGAGGGGAAGGGCGGCCTGGGTGACCCACACGGCGCCGAAGAAGTTCGTCTCCAGCTGCGCGCGCAGCTCGCTCTCGGTCACCTCCTCGACCATGCCGAAGTGGCCGTAGCCCGCGTTGTTGACGACGACGTCCAGCGAGCCGAAGTGGTCGTACGCCTTGCGCACCGCCGCACCCACCGCCGCGCGGTCGGTGACGTCCAGCTGGATCGGCAGCACCGCGTCCCCGTAGCGGTCGGCCAGTTCGGCGGGCCTGCTCAGGTCGCGGGCGGTCGCCGCCACCCGGTCACCGCGCTCCAGCGCGGCCCGTGCCCACTCGTTGCCGAATCCCCGTGATGTTCCGGTGATGAACCATGTCTTCGTCATAACTGGTGCCTCCTGTGTGAGCTGTCGCTCTCCGACACCTCCACACTGCGCCGCCCCGAGTCATTCCACCAGCGATGATCAAGCACAGGAGCTATGCGTGTTGCGCATGGCCGGCGACTAGGGTGGAGGTCATGAGCGAGTTCACGATCAACGGTCTCCGGGTCGTTTCCGCCGTGGTCGACACCGGATCGTTCACGGCGGCGGCCGACGCGCTCGGGTACACGCAGTCGGCCGTGTCCCGCCAGGTCGCCGCCATGGAGACCGCCGCCGGCGCCGCGCTGTTCGTACGGGGCGCCCGTGGGGTGAGCCCGTCGCCGGCCGGACGGCTCCTGGCCCGGCGGGCGGCGACGGTACTGCACGAGATCGACGGCGCCGACCGGGACATCGCGGGACTGCGGGACCATGTCACCGGGCGCGTGACCGTCGCCGCCTTCCCCGCCGCCGCGGCCGTGCTCGTACCCCGCGCGATGGCACGGCTCGGACGGGAGCACCCGGGGCTGGAGGTGGACCTCGCGGAGGGCTCCTCGCCCACACAGCTACGGCAGTTGCGGGCGCATCGGATCGAAGTCGCCGTGATCGGCGTCGGATCCGACCTGCCCGCCTACGATCTCGACGGCCTGCGGAGCGAGTTGCTGCTGGAGGGCGGTCTGCTCGTCGCCCTGCCCGCCGCCCACCGGTTCGCGGGCCGTGACAGCGTCGCCGTCGCCGAACTCGCCACGGAACCGTGGATCGTGGGAAAGGGCCTGCGTGACGATCCCCAGTTCGGCGCGTGGCCGACCCTGGAGCACCCCCGGATCGCCCACGCGGCCCGGGAGTGGCCCACCCGCCTCGGGCTTGTCGCCGCCGGGCTCGGCATCACCGTACTGCCCCGGCTGGCAGCGGCATCCGTACCGGCGGGCGTGCGCACCGTCGCGGTGGAGGACCCGTCATGGTTCGGCCGGTCCGCCGTAGCGGTCACCGCGGACCCGCCCACGGCCGAAGTGGCCGTGGTGGTCGGCGCGTTGCGCGAGGAGGCGGCGCTTCTCGACGGGCCGCAGTGACGCGGTGGGGCGGCGGCGAGGCGTGGCCGCTCCACGGGGGTCACTCGAACGCGTCAGGGGCGGTGAGGTCGATGGGGATAGTGGGCATATAGGACGAACCTATGACATGAAAGGTTCCCCATGCCCGCACTGTCGCCGGAGTCCCCCTTCACCCCGGCCGACCCGCTCGTCGTCGCTCGCAAGAACCCGACCGCCCCCGCGAAGACAGCCTGAGCCACGCCTGTGCCCTCCGTATCCGCGCCCTCCGGGAGAGGGCGCCTGGCCACCGTGTCGGCGCTGATGTCGTACGCGGCGGGCGCCGGCGACGCCTTCGCCTTCGCGCAGCTCGGCGGGGTGTTCACCGCGAACATGACCGGCAGCCTCGTGCTGGCCGGGCTCACCGCCCAGCCGGCGTACGGCGACCTCGTGACCGGAGCGGCCACCGCACTGGCCGCCTTCCTGCTCGCGGTGTACGCCGCGTCCCTGGCCACACCGGTACGGCCGGACGGTCAGCGGCGCGCGATCCGCCGGGTGCTGTGGAGCGTGGTGGGGCTCAACGCCGCCCTGCTCGCCGCGATCGCCGCCAGTTCGGGAAACGGCTCCGGCTCAGGACCCGGGCCTGGATCCGCGCTGCGGCTGGGGCTGCTCGCCGTGTCGGCGGCGGCCATGGGCGCCCAGACCGCAGCGGCCAAGCGGTACGAGCGCTCGTCCGGGGTGACCACGACGTTCGTCACCGGCACCCTGACCAGCCTGGCGCAAGACGCCGCCGACGGCAGCGGTAAGCACGCGCCCATCCGCGTCGTCGTGGTCGTCATGCTCGTCCTGGGCTCGCTGACGGCCTCCGGCGCCATGACCCTCGACCTGCGCCTCGGCCCCGCGGTGGCGGCCGTCGCGACCGCGGTGGCGGCCTTGGTCTTCCCCTCGGACCACGCCGTGGACGAAGCGCCGGACGGAGACCAGCGCGCATGACGACGATCCAGGCGCTGCCGTGTCGGCGCGGCGGCTCGGACTCTCCTGCACCGCGCGGTGCCGACGCCGCCCTGCTCACCGACCAGGTGACCAGCTGAGAATCCCTGGGCATGCGGTCGGTCCGATCGCGGTATAGCGTCGTTTTCCCAAGGGGAACACACGTCGTCCCGTGGTGTGCGGCGATCCTGTCGACCCGAACAGCTCTCGTGCTCGCTTCTCGGGTGAGGAGGAGACCGACATGACGTCCGTGCTCATCACCGGCGCCTCCAGAGGTATCGGCCGCGCCATCGCCGTCGAACTCGCCCGCCGGGGCCACCGGGTCGTCGCCACGGCCCGCAGGACCGACGACCTCGACGACCTCCCCGTCGACCAGCGGCTACGGCTCGACGTCACCGACCAGGGAAGTGTGGACGAGGCCGTCCGGGCGGCCGGTGAGATCGACGTACTGGTCAGCAACGCGGGCGCGACGGTCCGCGCGCCCTTGGAGAGCGTGCCGGTCTCCGAGGTCGAAGCCCTCTTCCAGCTCAACACCTTCGGTCCGCTGCGGGTGGTGCAGGGTCTGCTGCCCGCGATGCGTGAGCGCGGCGCGGGCCGGCTTGTCTTCGTCTCCAGCATCCAGGGCCGGCTGGTCGTGCCGATCATCGGCCCGTATGCCGCCAGCAAGTGGGCACTTGAGGCGTTCGCCGAGACACTGGCGGTCGAGGCGGGCCACTTCGGCGTCAAGGTGAGCATCCTCCAGCCGGGCACGGTCTCCTCGGGCGGAGCCGAGCGGGCCAAGTCCTTCTTCAAGGAGAACGACCCGTACACGCCCCTGTTCGCACAGTTCGGCCCGCTGCGTGGCACGTCCATCTTCGAGCCGGTCACCCCCGAGGACGTGGCCGTGGCGGTGGCGGACACGATCGAACACCCGGACCCGCCGCTCCGTGTCCCGGTCGGCGAGCCGGCGGAAACAGCCTTGCGGGCCCGCAAGACAGCACCGGAGGACGCCCCGTTCGTACCGGTCACCCTGGACTGGTAGCCGCACGGAGACCACCCCGGCGCGTCGCGGACCGCGCCGGGATGGTGGCTGTCTGCCGGGTGTCAGGACGCCGGGTACAGGCTGAGCTTTGCCTTGTGGCCGGAGATCGAATTCACATAGATGTCCAGGTTGTTGAGCCTGACCAGGCCGCCGGCGCCGGCGCTGCCGCCGAGGTGGGCGCCGCCGCCCGTGACGGCGGCCGACACCTTCACCACGTCGGGGCCGGTGTGTGTGACCTTCAGGTTCGCGAAGCCGAAGCGGTTGCTGTTGACCTTGATCGTCCTGGGCTTCGAGACCGTGATGTCACACCGGCCGTCGTAGCAGGGCCCCTGGCCGGCGCCGTACGCCGCCGTTGTCACACCGAGCCCCAGCGCGACCGCCATCGACACCGTCAGCGCAGCCGTCGCCGTGCGTGAGCGCATACCCGTACTCATCAGTTGGACCTCCTGGTTCGAGGGGATTCCCCGCACCGGATCCAACCCGTCCGCGCCGGGACCCCTCCCGGCGCGGAAGCCGACCTACTTGGACTCGATCCGTCCGAGCGCGTCGGGACCGCCGGTCAGCGCGGCGCGTGCGTCCTGCCAGGCGGTGTCTCCGGGGTACAGCTCGCTGCGGAGATACGCCGAGGTCAGCCGCGCGACCGCGGCCACCCGCCCGGGGTTCTCGTCGGTGGTCTCGGCGACGTCGTAACCGGAGACCCCGCCGAAGCCGTGTTCCGCTCCGAAGACGGTGAGCAGGGACTTGGGGCCGGGGGCGAGGAGGTACGGATCGGCATGCCAGTCCGGGCCGTTGACCGTCAGATGGGTGGAGGTGTCCTTGTCGCCGGCGACCACGAGCGTGGGCGTCGTCATCGCGGAAAAGTCCGTGGTCAGGAAGACGGGGTAGTTCGTAGCCGCGATCTCGCTGAGGGCGTCGCCACCCCTGCCGGGCGCGCCGAGCAGGACCCCCGCCTTGATCCGCGGCTCGGCCATGTTCACCTCCACGCCGTCGTCCGGGTCGGTGAGCCGGGCGCCGAGCAGCAGGCTCGCGGTGTGGCCGCCCATGGAGTGGCCCGCCACCGCGACCCTGTTCCGGTCCAGGCGCCCGACGAGCTGCGGTACGGCGGCCTCGACCGCGTCGAGCTGGTCGAGGACCGCCCGCATGTCCTCGGCGCGCGAGCGCCAGAACAGCGGCGCCCCGGGAGTGGCGGGATCCAGGCTCAGCGACCTGGAACTCAGATGGGTGGGCTGGATGACGACGAAGCCCTGCGCCGCCCAGAACTGGGCGAGGGGCGCGTAGCCGTTCAGCGAGGAGAGGTGGTTGGAGAAACCCTGGCCGTGCGAGAGCAGGATCACCGGCAGGTCGCTGCCGGTCACGGGCGCGGAGACGCGTATCTCCAGGTCCACGGCGCGGCCGGGAGCCGGCAGCACGACGGGTGCGACGGACAGGACGGGGGTGGCGGAAGGTTCACTCATGCTGGGGATCCATTCAGCGGTCAGCGACGCCTGGTTCGGACGGCGCTGAAATCGGAACGTCGTTCCGTTTAATTTACGGAACCGTGTTCCGTTTTGTCAAAGGCCACCGTCCGCCTCACGACACCGTCCGCCTCACAGCACCGGCGGCAGACTGCGGATCATCAGTCCGAGGCCCACGACAAGGACGAGCGCGGCCGTCAGCAGCGCGGTGCTGGGCGCGAGGCGCCGGAGGAACGCGAACAGCGGTCGGTCCGTGAGCGTGCCGAGCCTGTCTCCGAGGCGGACAAGGATCAGGCCGACGGCCGTCAAGGTGGCGGCCATGCCGAGGCCGTACGCGAGTACGAGCCCGGCTCCGAAGACGGTTCTGCCCAGGGCGATCGAGCCCAGCAGGACGACCAGGGCGGACGGGCTCGGTACGAGTCCGCCGGCGACGCCGAGGCCGATCAGCCCGCGCCTGGTGTACGGCCGGTCGGCGTCCGTGGCGGACGGCGAGTGGCTGTGGTGGTGGTGTCCGAACAGCCCGTGCCGGTGCGGCTTTTCATGCGGGTGATGGTGATTCCGATGGTGCCCGTCCGCAGGTCCGTGCCCGTGCCCGAGCCCGTGCTGAGGCCCGTGCCCATGCCCTGCGTCATGCGTGTGACCGTGCGCGATCTCCGCAGCCGTGTCGGCGGCGCCCGCCGCGCCCACCAGCGCCGGCTCCCGAGCGCCCGGCGGCACCGCGCCGATCGTGGCGGCGTCGAGACGCCTGCGGCGCGCCCCGCGCACCGCGTCGAGCAGCAGGGCCGCGCCGACCGCTGCCACCAGCGCGCCGCTCACCACGCCCAGCCAGTTCAGCACGGTGTCACCGGCGAGTGCGGAGAAGGTGGTGAGACAGAGGCCGACGACCAGCACCCCCGCGGTGTGGGTGGCGGTCACCGTCGCGCCTACGGTCAGCGCGTCCCGGGTGCTGCCCCGCTTGCCGGCGAGATAGGCGGCCATGACGGTCTTGCCGTGGCCGGGCAGCAGCGCGTGCCCCGCGCCCAGCACGACGGACAGCAGGACCGCGAGCACCCCGACCGGGACGGTGAGCGTCCGCGTGCCGGTGAGCGACGTCAGTCTCTGGGAGAGCGCTTCGACGCCTCCGGTGAGTCCGCCCACAGCCCCGGCCCGGGACGTCCCTTCCGTACCGCTCGAAGCGGCGGCGCCGGGGACGGCGGTGAACCGCGCCGTGGTGTCGCCCAGCGGAGTGGCGAGCAAGTCGCGCGGATAGTGCCGGAGTTCACCGGTCGATGACGACGCGGGCACCGTGGAGTCCCGCAGATGCGTACCCGCACCCTTCGCTGTGATCTCGTTCCAGCCGACCCGGGCCCTGTCGGCGCCCGTGTCGATCCGTAGCGTCTGCGGCCCGTCCGTCAGCTCCAGCGGAGCCCGGAGGCGGCAGTCGAGCCGGCTGGTGCGCAGTCCGCTCTGTCCCGACCGGTAGGCGAAAGTGGCGGAGCTGACCTTCCAGGTCAGGCGCCGGGGCGCGGTCACGGCGAGCTTCCCCGCCGTCTCGGCGCAGCGGGCGGTGGCCCATGCGGCGCGTTCGGCGGCGCTCGGCGTGCCGTCGCCGTCCGTGTCGACGCGCGGTGCGGCCTGGAGGGTGGGAATCTCCGCGGTGTCGGTGACCGCCAGGACGTCCACGCGGTCGGGACGCACGGTGAATCCGGTGTAGTGGTTCACCGAGAAGTTGCCGAGCGGGTGGGCCTGGGCCGCCTGGGCCGCCGGTGCGGCAGTCCCGAGCAGCCACAGCAGACCGCCCGCCACCACTGCGGCGCGCCGCCCGAGCTGGCGGTGGGTCATGGATGCCTCCAGGGCGCCGGGTCGGGTCTCGCACTGCTACCCGGTCGGCCGGCGCGCGCGTCGCGGCGGGCGGTGCGGTCACCCGAACGGCCGGGCAGGGTCGTCGGACCGGCCCAGGGGGCGACGGGCGGCGCTCGCCTCATTCGGCTCACGGGCATTGCGAGCGCCGTATGCGCATGGTGATTTGGTGGGAGCTTTAAGTCACATTGCTGGCCTTTTGCCACACGGCTCATGCCGATCGGGGCACTGCCGGAGGGTCTGTGTGGGGCTTCGAGCGTCCACCGATCTCAGCCGTACCCACCGCCCGGTCCCCGCGAGGTACGGCGCTCACACCGGAAATGGATGGCCCATGCAGTCCTCCCGCCTGTCACGCCGAAGAATTCCGGGACGCCCGGCAGAACGCGCGCTTGCCTCTGCCGGCGCCCTCGCTCTGCTGGCCGCCGCCGCTGTCACCGGCCTCGCGCCGGGCACCAGCGCCGCCTCCAGCCACCGCGAGGCGCCGCTGACGGGTGGTGACCCCAGGGCCGACAACACGGACGTCTACGCCTTCACCAGCCCCGACAAGCCGGACACGGTCACGCTGGTGGCGAACTGGATCCCGTTCGAGGAGCCCAACGGCGGCCCGAACTTCTACCCGTTCGCCGACGACGCGCACTACAACATCAAGATCGACGGGAACGGCGACGGCAAGCCCGACACCACGTACACCTGGTCGTTCACCAACCACGTCCGGGACGACGCCAACCAGTTCCTCTACAACACCGGCGTCGTGAAGTCCCTGGACGACGAGACGCTGAACTTCCGCCAGACGTACTCCCTGACGGCCACCGACGGCGGCGGCAACACCAAGACACTGCTCAAGGACGCCCCTGCGGCGCCGTCCAACGTCGGCAAGGCGTCGATGCCGGACTACGCGGCGCTGCGCGAGCAGGCCACCGTGTCCCTGCCGAACGGCGGCCAGACGTACGCGGGCCAGGCGTCCGACCCGTTCTTCCTGGATCTGCGGATCTTCGACCTCCTCTACGGGGGCAACCTCAAGGAGACCGGTCACAACACGCTCGCCGGGTACAACGTCAACACCATCGCCATCCAGGTGCCCAAGAAGGACCTGGCACTCAACGGCGACGCCAAGCGCAACCCCGTGGTCGGCGTGTGGTCCACCACCGACCGGCAGGGCGCCGTCGTCACCGGCAAGGGCAGCGAGAACGCGGAGCCGGCGGCTGACGGCAAGGGCGGTCCCGGTACGCCCGACAAGGGCGGCGAAGGCGGCTGGCACCAGGTCTCCCGCCTCGGCAACCCGCTGGTCAACGAGGTGGTCGTACCCCTCAAGTACAAGGACGCCTTCAACGCGCTGCCGCCGGAGAAGGACCACACGGTCACCCCGGTCGTGAACGCGGTCAAGGACCCGATCGTGCCCAAGCTCATCCAGAACATCTACAACGTTCCGGCGCCCGCCACCCCCCGTAACGACCTGGTCGAGATCTTCCTGACCGGGCTCTGCAAGGCGTGCGGTCCGGTCAAGGCGGACCTCAACTCGCAGCTGCTCAACGCGGACGCCGACAAGAAGGCGTTCCTCCCGGCGGAGGAACTGCGCCTCAACATGTCGGTGCCGGTCTCGGCCAACCCGAACCGGCTCGGTGTCATCGGCGGCGACCTGGGCGGCTTCCCCAACGGACGCCGGCTCAACGACGATGTCGTCGACATCGAACTGCAGGCACTCGAAGGCGCCGCGCAGACCGGCAAGATCGTGCCAGCGCTGGCCGCGGGTGACGCGGTCGACGCCCCGTACCGTCAGCCCGGTGACACGTTCCCGTACGTGGCGCTGCCCAACACCGCCGCGGTCAACCAGGCCGACTCCCTGCACCCGGACGGCGGCGTCGGCGCCGGTTTCGGCGGCAGCGCCTTCGGCGGGGACTTCCCCGTCGCCTCCGCGGCAGCCATCGGCGGCGGTGCGCTCCTGGCCTGCGCCGGAGTCCTGGCCCTGCGCCGGCGGCGCGCGGGACAGGCGTGAGCGGCCCCGCCACAGCCGGACGCCCGCCCTCCGCACCGGAGGGCGGGCGTCCGCCGCGCCGCCGAAGGGCAGCCGCGCTCGCGGCGCTCGCGGCCGGCGTCGTGCTGGCCGTCACCGGCACCGTCGCCCTCGTCACCGACCGGTCCCCGGCGCCCGAGCAGGTGGACAGAGGCGCACTTCCCCTGCCGCACGGCACGGACGGCCACACCGCCACGCAGCACCCGCGCGCGGCGCCGCCGATGCGCATACGAATATCCGCGATCGGCCTCGACCACGCGCTCATCGGTCTGCGGGTGCAACAGGACGGCCACCTCGGCGTACCGCAGCGTCCCGACCAGATCGGCTGGTGGAGCGACGGCCCGCGGCCCGGTGATCCGGGCGCCGCCGTCATCGTCGGGCACGTCGACTCGGCCACCGGCCCCGCCGCCTTCTACGGCCTGTCCTCGCTCCACCCGGGCGACACCATCAGCGTCGAACGCGGTGACCACACCAAGGCCGACTTCACCGTCCGGGCGCTGCGCCAGTACGAGAAGGACGCCTTCCCCGACGACCAGGTCTACGTCACGGCAGGTCCTCCCGTGCTGCGGCTGATCACCTGCGGCGGCAGCTACGACCGCGAGCGCGGCGGCTACCGGGACAACGTCGTCGTCTACGCGACGCTCAAGCCTCCGGCGTCGAAGCACTCCTAGTTCGCCCGTCCAACCACCCCTCACCGGAGCGGGAATTGACGCACTACCTCCGCCGGCGCGCAGCGCGCCGACGCACTCTGCCGGCCGCCGCCGTGACCGTGGCGCTCGGCGTGGGACTTTTCGTCGCCGGAGGCATCGGCCTCGCGCCACGCGACGCGGGGCGCCACGGCAGTGGCATCTCCCCGCGCACCGAGGCGGCCGGGCCCGCGACCGGGGCCGACCCGCTGTCCGCCGGCATCACCACGCTCCAGAACCACCTGCGCCACACCCCGACGGACGCCGTCGGCCTGGCGACCCTGGGGCTGGACTACGTCCAGCAGGCCAAGACCACGGCCGACCCGACGTACTACCCCAAGGCCGAAGCAGCGCTCAAGCGCTCACTGAAACTGGCGCCCGCTGACAACTTCACCGCGATGGGCGGCATGGGCGCCCTGGAAGCGGGCCGCCACCGCTTCAGCCAGGCACTCGACTGGGCCCGCCGCGCCGTCGCCGTCAACCCGTACAACTCCTCCCTGTACGGCACACTCGCCGACGCCTACACCCAGCTCGGCCGCTATTCCGAAGCGGCCGACGCCGTACAGAAGATGGTCGACCTCAAACCCGGGGCACCGTCCTTGTCGCGTGCTTCCTACGTCGCTGAGCTGCGCGGCGACACGAAGACCGCCCGTACCGACATGCGGCGCGCCCTCCAGGACGCGGCAGGCCCCGCCGACCAGGCTTTCGCCCGCTACTACCTCAGCGAACTCGCCTTCAACCAGGGCGACCCGGCCACCGCACTCGACGAAGCCGAGGCCGGACTGCGCGCCGCGCCTTCCTACACCCCGCTGCTCCAGGCGCGGGCCAGGGCCGAGGCCGCGCTCGGCAGGACCAAGGCGGCCGTCGCCGACCTCGGCCGCGCCGTGCAGCGTGTACCGCTGCCCGAATACGTGCTCCAGCTCGGCGAGTTGCACCAGTCGCTCGGCCATCCGCGGGAGGCCGCACAGCAGTTCCAGGTCTTCCGCGCCGAACAGAAGCTCCTCACCGACAACGGCGTCGCCCTCGACGCGGACGCCGCGCTCTTCGAAGCCGACCACGGAAACCCCGGCCGGGCCCTGACCATCGCCCGGCAGGGCCTCAAGAGCCGGCCGTTCCTCGACTCCCACGACGCCCTGGCCTGGGCGCTGCACGTCAACGGCCAGGACGACGAAGCCCTCGCCGAGTCCGACCGGGCGCTCACCCTCGGCACCCGCAACGCCCTGTTCCACTACCACCGCGCGATGATCCAGCGGGCCCTCGGCAACACCTCCGCCGCGCGGGACGGGCTGAAGCAGGCTCTCGCCGTCAATCCCCACTTCAGCCCGCTCCACGCGCCGAAGGCGCACGCGGCCCTCACCGCCCTGACGGCTACCCGAAGGTGAAGGAGTACGCCTGGTCGGTTTCCCGTCGACGAGGACCTTCACCGGACCTTCGCCCGCGAGGACCGGACAGGCGGCGACCTTGTCGTCGACCAGCGGGTCACCGAAGTAGCCGGCGATCCGCAGGGTGCCGAGACAGGTCTCAGGCGTGCGGTCCTCGGTCAGGTCCGTGTCGCTCTGCCCGGTCCTGACACCCGGCCGGGGGTGACCTGGGGTTTCGCGTGTCGTGAGCCGGGTTCCGTCGTTGGTGGAGGTGCGGCCCGGATCGGTCAGGGCCCGGACGAAGGAGGAACCTGATGGGTGTCGAGACGCGGGGTACGGGCGGCAGCGCGGGGCGCATGGGCGCGCGGGCCGCGATGCTGGGCGCGGTGGCCGGGGTGGCGCTGCTCCCGGCCGGCGCCGCCCAGGCGAACGTCGTCGGGGTCGGCAACGCGGCGTTCGGCAACACCTGCGCCAGTCATGACGATGCGCGGGCCGAGGGCGCGACGGTGACCGGCAGCGGACTCGCGAACGGCAACCAGACCGGCTTGCCGCTGAGCCTGCCGCGTAACCACTGCGGCAACAGCGGCATCATCTGCACCGCCGTGTTCATGTCCAGTGTGTGAGCAGGACGGCGAGCAGCGGATGACCGGCGGGACGGCGCTGAGTGGTGGGACGGCGGCGGACGCGCCGGTGGCGGAGCGGGCGGTGGAGGCGCTGCTCTCCCTGAGCGGGCGGACGCTGCCTCTGCTGCGTGAGTGGGTGGGCTCGGACCCGGACTGCGGTGTGGCGCGGGCGCTGCTCGCCCTGGCAGCGGGCGGGCACTGGGACGAGACGGTGCTCAAGGAGCAACTGGTGATCGCGCACCGGGACGCGCGGGCCGCGGGGGAGCGGGAAGCGAGCCTGGTCCACGGGGTGTTCCTCCATACCCACCGGCAGTACCGGCTGACGGCCGACCACTTGGCGGGGCACTTCGACCGCTGGCCCGCCGACGAGCAGGCCGGGATCATGCTGGGTGCCTTCTCCGCCTGCGAGGACGCCGACTACCGCGCGCGGGGCACCCTGCTGATGGAGCATCAGGCCGCGCACGCCGGTTCGGACAGCTGGCCCTGGGTGAGCTGGCTGGCCTCGACCCGGGCCGAGCAGGGCCGGGTACGCGAGGCCCACGCGCTGGCGGAGCAGGCCCTGGTCCGCCATCCCCGCTCGGGCGTGGCCGCGCACGCCCTGGCGCACGCGGAGCACGAGTTGGGCACAGGCCCCGCCGGCAGCGGCTTCCTCGACGACTGGCTCGCCACCGACCCCCACGCGCTCCAGGCGCGGCACTTGAACTGGCACGCCGCCCTGCAGTCCATCGCCTGCGGCGACTTCGCCGACGCGCGCCGACGGGCCGACACGGCCCTGGCACGTACGGACGTCGGCATGCGGGCCGCGACGAACTGGCGCCTGCTGCTGGCCGGTCAGTCACCGGCGGGCCGCAGCGACCCGGACCACATCCGGGAACTGCTCGCCGCGCCGGGCGGTACGGCGGAGGTCTTCCACACCTTCAACCTCGCCCTGGCGCTCGCTGTGGAGGGCGCGACCGACGACCTGCACCAGCTCTCCCGCCGGGCGTCGGCCGACGAACGCGCCGACTACCGCGAGGTCCTGGCGCCCGTGGTCGAGGCGCTGGCGGAGGTCACGGCGGGGCGCCCCCGCGCTGCGGCGGACCTGTTGAGCGGCCTGGGTGAGAAGGCCGAGCGGATCGGGGGAGTACGGGTGGAGCGCGAGATCATCCAGGACACCCTCGCCCGTGCACTCATGGACGCGGGCGAACCCGCCCGCGCGGCGGAGCTGCTGCACCACCGCACCGGCACCCGCCGTCACCACACCTACGAAACCCTGCTCCTCACTCCCCAACGGCTCCCCGTCACCCCGTCGTCGCCCATCGGACCGCCGCCACGACACCCAGCACCACCGGCGGCGCCAGCCACCAGCGACCCATCGTGCGCCGCACCGAGGGCGCGAGTGTGATCAGCAGGGCCAGACCGCTTGCCACGAGGGTGAGCAGGCACGACAGCACGATCCCGGCGCGTGCGTCGTCGTCCCAACTGCCCCCCGGTTCAATGGTCAGCGCCGTGTAGCAGAACCAGGCCGCCACGAGGTGGAGGAGCACGAGCGGAACGGCCAGCACCCACCGCAGGCAGCCCTGGTCCTCGGTCGTCCGGGTGGCTTCGGTGCGGTCAAGCATCAGCGCAGTGCTTCCCTTGCGTGGTCGAGGTCGCGGTCGAAGTTGTGGCCGTACGTCTGGGCCTTGCCCGACTCCCAGTACGGTCCGCCGTTGTACCGGGCGGCGAGTTCCTGGTACTGGGCGGACGTCATCTCCTGCGGCGGTACGTCGGCGAACTCGCTCTCCGCCTTGAGCTGGGCCAGATACCCGGAGGCGATGAAGATGTTCTGGCCCGGGTCCTGGAGGGACTCCTCCACGACCGACCGCTGGAGGTCGGTGAGATTGTCCGGATCGTAGCCGAGCACCTCGGCGCCCCGCCGTACCTGGATCGCGATCGGGCCGAAGGACGTCTCGTCCGGGGTCCCGCCGAGACGCCACGGCAGATTCTCCGGCGAGACGGGGCTCAACCCCCAAGGCGCGTCGGCCTGTTCGCGGATGGTGTCGGTGATGTCGTCCAGGAATCCCGGCTGGCCCGCGATCTCCTGCCACGCGATGCCCGCGACCATGTCCGCCGGCAGTCCGGAGTTCGTTGCCGCGGCCTGGATGATCTCCTTGTTCGCTGCGATCCAGGCCGCCTTCTCCTTGTCCGTGGACGGGGGGTTCCAGTAGGCGTCCTTCGCGTCCGGCAGATGGGCCAGCCGGGTCCGGATGTCGCTCAGCGTCGGTGAGACGGGACTGGACCCGGTTGCTGCGACGTAGTCGTGCTTGGGGCCGCTGCCGGGCAGATGCGTGAGGGGGTTGTCGCTCGCCTCCTGGGCCTCCCTGCGCATCGCTGCGATGGCCGAGACGATGTCCACCCGGTCGATGAAACCCATCCGGAACTCGGGCAGCAGATCGTAGGCCTGCTTCATTCCGTGGACGCAGATGTCGCGGGCTTCCTTCTCCGTGGTCTTCGCGAGATGGAAGCAGCCGCCCGCTGCGTCATGCAACTGGTTCGCCGCGTCCTTGATGTCGTCGACGTCCATGGTGAGTTCGGCGAAGAAGTCGAGGACACCCGTCGTCGCCCGCATGTCCTCCCACTGCCGCATGGGCTCCGCGTCCTGCGCCTTACGGGTGACCGCCGTGCCTTTGGTACCGATGAGATCGGCCAGGGCCTGTTCGTTCTCCTTTCCCGCCGAGTAGTAGCCCTTCGCGCTCTCCAGCGCCCAGGCGTACGCGCGCAGGGTGCTGCTCGCCTGGCCGTACCCCTCCGCCATGCTCGTCAGCAGTTTGCGCGCCTCCGCGACGCGCGCTTCGTAATGCTGACTGCCCTCACTTTTCCAGTGCGTTCGCTTCTCCGCCCGCTCGGCGGGCTCGTCGACTTCCGCCAGCATGTCGCGTAACCGCTGGAACTCGTCGGCATTCCGCTCCACGAGCGCCGGATTGCAGCCTTCCAGGAATTCGACGTCCTTGCGGTGGCTCAGCCCGCTCACTTCGCCTCCGGTGCCACGTACTGACCGTCGCTCAGGACCAGTCCGAGGAATCGCCCGACGTTGTCGTCGTCCACGGTCACGAAATCCGTCCCGGTGGTCTTCAGGCGGGTGGCGAGAGCGGCGAAGAGCGCCACCGTGTCCTGGAACTGGTCGTCGGCGAACCTGCCGAAGCGCTCCACCTGGGCCGCGACGTCATGATGCACCCTCGGCTCCCTGGCCAGGGTGCACAGGTCGCCGTCCGGCCTGCCTTCGTAGAGAAAGCCGGCGATTTCGATGAGCAGATTCGCATTCCCGTTGATGGAATCCGTGTTGTAATCCAGGGTTCCACCGGAAGGAGTTCCTCCGGGACCGGAACTCGGAGTAGGCTCCAGGTGATTGAGCCGCATGGCGTCCGAGCGCCGGTCAAGCGCATCGGCCTTGGACGCGGCCCATTCTTCTTCGAACGACACAAATCCCCCCGTCGTCGCCCCGGGATCCGCCGTCCCGGAGGGCCATGAATTTTATCAGCAGGCAACCGGGCCGCGCCAAGCCATTTCAAGCCGCGGCGGCGACGTTGCGGCCTCGCGTTGTGAGCCCCGCCGAGGCCCCCGCCGATACGATGCGTGACATGACCGACGAGCCGAACCGCGCAGCGCCCTACCGGCAGCCCCGGCAGGCGCGCAGCGCCGCGACGCTGGCTCGCGTCCTGCGGGCGGCCGAGGACATCGCCTCCTCGTCCGGCCTGGAGGAGATGACGATGACCGGCGTCGCGGAGCGCGCCGGCGTCGCCGTCGGCTCGATCTACCGCCGCTTCGAGGGCAAGGAGCAGTTGATCGCCGCCCTCACCGAGCGGATGCTGGAGCGGCGCGAGGAGTACGTGGCGGAGCGGTTGCGCACGGCCGAGCCGTCACTTGCCGGCGTCATGGACGCCTACGCCCACGCGCTGTTGCAGTCCTTCGCCGACCACAGCACCCTCTTCCCCGAACTGCTGCGGACGCGGGGAGCCGGCGCGCTGGACCGCGGTGCCCGCACGATCAGCGAGATCCACCGTCTCCTGCTCGAAGCGGCGGCTCCTCACACCCACGAGATCCGGCGCCCGGACCCGGCGGCAGCCCTGGACACCGTGGCCCGCGCCGTCCTCGGCGCCTGCTTCCACAACTCCGTACGCCCCGATCCCGTCACCGGCGAGGTGGCCCGGCGTCAGTACGCCGACGAGCTCAGCGACATGGCGCTCGCCTACCTGCTCACCCCCGGCCGTCGCCGCACCGCGCACAGCTGAACCGGCGGCAATGCCCGCGCACGACTCTGGACAGCCCGGCCGGTGGCATGTTGTCATGCAACGGCCACTGTTTCCAACGTTGTAGTGACTGTAAGTAATCGAGTGCCGTATCTCAGTCAAGGAGAATTCGTGCGCACCAAACGACTCAGAGGCAAACTGGCCATGCTTCTGGCCGCCGGGCTCGGCCTCGCCGTCCTGACCGTGCCGCCGTCGGCCGGGGCAGCCGGAGCCGCCGAGGACCCCGCAGGAGCACACGGCCTCAAGGGCGAGTACTTCACCCAGTCCGCCCCGGGCGCCTTCGACTTCGGTGAGCTGAAGGCCACCGGCTTCGACCCGAACATCGACTTCAACAGCCTCGACTCGCGGCTGCAGACCGCCACCGGCCAGGCCGACGACGCCAGTGTGCGCTGGACGGGCGAGGTCGTGCCCGAGGAGACCGGTGCGACGACCTTCTCCGTCATCGGCGACAACGGCTTCCGGCTCTGGGTCGACGGCAAGCTGACCATCGACCACTGGGTCGACGACTGGGAGAAGGAACAGACCTCCCAGCCCGTCGAGTTGACGGCCGGTAAGGCCTACGACATCAAGGTCGAGTACTTCGAGCACACCGGCGGCTCCAACCTCCATCTGCGCTGGACCGAACCCGGCCAGGAGAAGGAAGCCATCCCCTCCTCCGCGTTCCGCCTCCCCGCCGACTGGGACTACGACGGGGCCATCTCGACCACCGTCCTCAAGGACGGCCGCAGCCTCAGACTCGACTTCGCACAGCCCCTCGCGGCGCTCCCGAGCGGCCTCGCCGACCACCTCCAGGCCGTCATCGGCGGCGCGAAATGGCCGCTCGGCACGGTCAAGGCCGACCCCGCCGACCCGCGCTCCCTCGTCGTCGGACTCAAGGAACCGGTCGTCGGCAAGAAGGGCGGCGGCGCCAGTGGCCAGGCCGACCTCACGTACGACGGCAACGGCGGCCTGACCGGCTCGGACGGCGCCGCCGTCGGACAGTTCTGGAGCAGCGGGCCGAACAACTCGGAGTACGAGCTGCGCACCAAATGGGCCGACGAGGTGGGCCCGAAGAACGCCCATCCCGAGTACCCGCGGCCCCAACTCACCCGCGACGACTGGCAGAACCTCAACGGCCAGTGGCAGTTCGCCGCCGCACAGCCGGGCGACAAGCCCCCGGTCGGCAAGCAGCTCGCCGAGAAGATCCTCGTGCCGTACCCGGTCGAGTCCCAGCTCTCCGGCATCGAACGCCACGAGGACCGGATGTGGTACCGCCGCACCTTCACCGTTCCCAAGGACTGGAAGGTCGGCAAGAGCAAGCATCTCCAGCTCAACTTCGGAGCTGTCGACTGGCAGGCCGACGTGTACGTCAACGGCAAGGCGGTCGCCCAGCACAAGGGCGGCTACGACAAGTTCAGCGCCGACATCACCGGCGCGCTGAAGCCCGGCCGTACCCAGGAGCTGATCGTCGGCGTCTACGACCCGACCGACGCGGCGGACGGCGAGAACCCGCCGGTCGGGAAGCAGCGCCTCGACCCCAGCGGCATCTGGTACACCCCGTCGTCCGGTATCTGGCAGACGGTGTGGATGGAGCCGGTGGCCGCCACCCACGCCGCCGACCTCAAGATCACCCCGGACGTCACGGCGGGCCGGGCCACCGTCGAGGTCAAGGGCGTACCGGACGGTGTCCCGGTCACGGCGACGGCCTACGACGGCAAGCGGAAGATCGCGACCGCCGCGGGACGCACCGGCGCACCGGTCAGCCTGAAGATCAACAAGGCGCATCTGTGGTCCCCGGACGACCCGTTCCTCTACCAGCTCAAGGTGCGCGTCGGGCAGGACCAGGTGGGCAGTTACTTCGGGATGCGCTCCATCGCCGTCGAAAACGTGAACGGCACGCCGCGTACCGTACTCAACGGCAAGCCCGTCTTCATGATGGCCACGCTCGACCAGGGCTTCTGGCCGGACGGCCTGCACACCGCGCCGACCGACGAGGCGCTGGCCTACGACCTGAAGACGCACAAGCAGATGGGCTTCAACTCGGTCCGCAAGCACATCAAGGTGGAACCCGACCGCTGGTTCTACTGGGCGGACAAGCTGGGCCTGCTGGTCTGGCAGGACATGCCGGCGATGAGCGCGGAGCCGGACACGGCCGCGCGCGCCGAGTACGAGCGTGAGCTGAAGACCATGATCGACCAGCACAGCAGCCACCCCTCGGTGGTCATGTGGGTCACCTTCAACGAGGGCTGGGGCCAGTACGACGTGGGCCGCATAGCCGAACAGGCCAAGGCCTGGGACCCGACGCGGCTGGTCAACAACATGTCGGGGCTCAATCTGGGGGCGGACGGCGGGACCGGCGACATCATGGACGAGCACGGTTATCCGAGTCCCGCCCTGCCGCCCAACCCCGACGGCAAGCGCGCCCTGGTCAGCGGCGAGTACGGCGGACTCGGACTCGCGGTGCCCGGACACGCCTGGGCGGTGCAGCAGTCGTACGTGGACGTCGATCCGGCGGCCTACACGGACGACTACCTGGCGCGGCTCGCCGAGGTCCACCAGTTGGCGTGCCAGGGCAGCAACGGCGCTGTGTACACGCAGATATCGGACGTCGAGGGTGAACTCAACGGCCTGATGACGTACGACCGCAAGGTCGTCAAGCCCGATGTGAAACGGCTGAAGGCGGCGCAGGACGCGCTGATCCGCGACGCTTCACAGGCGACCGTGGCCGGCTGCTCGGGCAGCTGACCCGTCAGGCGCACCGGCCCCCTCCCCGGTCAGAACCACGGGGAGGGGGCCGGTGCGGTGCCGGGGGCAGGTGCTCATGCCCAGCCGGGGCGCCGGGCCGGTCAGCAGGTGTCGTCTCCGGAGGTGACACACCGGCGGGCTTCGAGCCGGCCCGCGTAGCGGTCCGCGCGGTTCCGGGCCCGGTTCATGTCCCCCGACTCCCTTTTGGCCGCACGCCCGTTGGGCCCCGAGCAGCAGGTCTCACCGAACCAGGAGTACACCCACCGGCAGTGTGTGTCCGGCTCCTCCCGCGTCGGGTTCGGCGGCAGGTCGCACGAGCCGTGACGGTGGTCATGAGCCGGACGAGGACGGTGCTCGGCGCAGCGCACCCACAACGGTTTGGTCTTGTCCGTACGGGACATCTCGTTCCTTCCGGAACCCGCCGCCCGTGCCCCCGGAACCTCCGGGCGGGCGGCTAGGTCGACCACGTCATGGGGCACGCTCCTTCGTCTGTCTGTGGCGCTCCGTTCCAGGGTGCCACGGGGCAGCTCGCGGGGACCGGCATTAATTGCTCAGCGAGTCCCGGGACACCGGGAAGTCGAAGTAGTCCGAGGGGAAAGTTTCCGGCGAATAGGTGAAATGCCACCATTCCTCGGCGAGATTGACGAATCCGAGGGATTCCAGGGCGTTCTTCAGCTGCAGCCGGTTGGCCCGTTGCGTGCCGACGATACGGGGATCAAGCGTGTGGGCCAGGGTGTCGAAGCAGTCGTATCCCGTCCCCATGTCGATGGAGTTGTCCGGGAATCTCTTCTTGGCCGGCGCGTAACAGGGGGCAAGGGGCTCGCCCGGCACGTACGGGCGGGTGGTGGCCGCGGGCAGCTTCACCAGGGTGAGGTCCACCGTACTTCCCCGGCTGTGACCGGACTTGGCCGCGATGTACCCGTCGGTGAAGAGGTCCGTCTTCTCCACCCGTGGATAGAACTCGCCCTTCATCAGCTCGTCGTCCAGATCCTCGGCCCAGGTCACGAAGCTGTCGACGGCGCGCTGCGGCCGGTAGCAGTCGTACACCTTGAGGGTGTAGCCCTGCGCGAGGAACGTCCGCTCCGCCTTCGCCAGCGCCTGGGCCGCCGGGGCGGTGAGGATGCACAGCGGCTCTTCGTAACCGTTGATCCTGCTGCCCGTGAAGTTGTGCGGGGTGTTGTACCGGATCTCCTGCAGAATGGACGGTGCCACGTCGTGCAGGGCGACGAATTCGGGCGGGGCGGTATCTCCGGTAGCGGCCTGGGCCGTTACGGGTGCGCTCACCGCCGTGGTGAACACGGCCGAGAGGATGGCTAATACGGTCGTGAGGCGCCGGAAGGCGCGGTTGGTGATCACGGCTCAACACTGAACATCATGCGGTGACAGAAGACAACGCGATCCCTTGTCATATCTGGTCCTTGCTCTCGTGGAACAGTTCCGCGAAGCTCGGATACTCCTCGACCGTCCCGTACTTGGGCGTGAACTCGTAGGCGGTCCACTCACCGTCCGGCTGGGTCTCGGTGGGATCGAGCAGCCACAGATCCTCGCCGGCGGCGACCAGCAGGGCGCGCCGGAACAAGTCGGCGAGGCTGATGGTGTCGTCCTCGGGGTCTTCCCCTTCGGCGTAGAGATGAATGAAGCTGTCACCCGGCCCGGTGTTCCGCATCCAGTCGATCTCGGCGCACGGGCTGATCCGGTCGATCCATCCGCCGATCCCCTGCCAGCCGTCGGTGACCGTCAGGAACGCCCGCAGGCTGGGCGGGAATTGGATGCCCAGACGCTGCTCCTGGGCCGCTATGGTCTGCTCACCCGCAGGCTCGGCGCCGAGCCAGTGGCTCTCGATCTGCTCGGCCGTCAGGGACGAGTACTCCTCGTCCTCGTTGGCCTCCACGTACTCCTTGCCGTACTCGGCCAGGTAGCCGCGCCATTCCTCGACGGTTCGCGGCGCGCCTTCGAGTGGCAGGTCTGTCATGTCAACACTCCTGTTCGGCAGGGAAGTTCCGTGCGTCATTCTGGACCATGGACGGGAGCAGCCGCGCGGAACCAGCGTTGTCATGCCCCTTACAGACAGCCCTGAAGTGCGTGTGAAATCGTGTTCGATGGACTTCACCCCGATGGACCTCCAGACCGGCAAGATCCCGGTGTCCGACGCCGCGGAGCCGGCGCTCTCGGTGGTCTACGAGTCCGGCTTCCAGAACTTCGCCGGCTCGCTCGACGAGTACCGCAAGCGCCCGGAGCTGGAGAGGTTCCTCGCGGACGTGCCCACGGCCTGGGACGAGACGCGGCTGGTGTCCGGCGACCCGGGCAAGGAGACCACCATCGCCCGCCGCGACGGCGACCGGTGGTTCCTGGGCAGTGTCACCGCGGGCGACGCCCGCACCGAAGAGGTGCCGCTCACGTTCCTGGGGGACGGCACGTACACCGTCGACGTGGTCAGGGACGGGCCCGGACGGGCTGGTGCGGGAGAGCCACGAGGTGACGGCCCAGGACACCCTGACGGTGGACATCCCGGCCGACGGCGGCTTCGCGGCCGTCGCCCACAAGGCCTGAGATCTCCCGGACCGCCGCGGCGGCGGCGGCCAGGACCACGGGCGAGCCACGGCCCTCTTCGTCGCCGTGATGCCGCCGCAATAGGGGGGTTTAAGGGGTTACTCCACGCTGACCGCGCGTGTCAGCCTACGGGCGGTACGGCCGGGCGCCCGCAAGGCGCCTCGCCGGCCGCTGAGCCGCACCGTCCGCCTGGACCCCCGTTCCGAGCGGACGGTGCGCTGTCCACGAGACCCCGCCGTTCCCCGGCCCCGCCGCCTGCCTGTGACACCCGTCGTGGCACACCGGTGACAAACGTCGTGGGCGCGGCAGGGGCCCCGCGGGCAGGCTGAGAGCAAGCTCGCCGCGGTAGCGCGCGGCGGGTGCGGGAGGGCCGGTACTGCCGGTCGACGGAGCAGCCGGGCAGCACGCTTGAAGGGGAAGAACCATGTCGGAGACGGGAACCGTGGAGTTGGGGAAGGGGCCGTCCGGTACGGGCGGCGCAGACGACGTCGTACTCGCGCGCTTCTTCTGGCTCGGCATCGGCGGGCTGATGCTCGGCATGTTCCTCGCCATGCTCGACAGCCTGATCATCGCCACCTCGCTGCCCACGATCGTCGGTGACCTGGGCGGCCTCGACCATCTCTCCTGGGTGGTCACCGCCTACCTGCTGGCGACGGCCGCGACCACGGCGATCTGGGGAAAGCTCGGCGACCTCTACGGCCGCAAGCGCGTCTTCCTGCTGTCGATCGTGCTCTTCCTCGCGGGCTCCGTCCTGTCTGGACTGGCCCAGGACATGGGCCAGCTCATCGGCTTCCGCGCGCTGCAAGGACTCGGCGGCGGCGGACTGATGGTCGGCGCGCAGGCGATCATCGGTGAACTGGTGCCGCCGCGCAAGAGCGGCAGGATCCAGGCCATGATGGCCGTCATGATGCCGACCGCCTTCGTGGGCGGCCCGCTCGTCGGCGGCTTCCTCACCGACAACTTCGGCTGGCGCTGGGTGTTCTACGTCAACATCCCGATCGGCGCCCTGGCGCTGCTGGCCACCGGCCTGTTCATCCACACCGCGGCGCCGACCGTCCGCGCGAAGATCGACTACCTGGGCACCGGACTCCTGACGGCCGGCATCGTCGCCCTCACCCTGCTGACGAGCTGGGCCGGCTCGGAGTACGGCTGGGCCTCGGCGCAGATCATCGGTCTCGCCGTCGTCTCCGTGGCCGCCCTGATCGCCTTCGGCTACGTCCAACGGCGGGTGGCGGAACCGCTCATGCCGCCGCGCATGTTCCGCGACCGCAACTTCATCATCGCCCAGGCGCTGTCGTTCTTCGGCGGCGCGGCCATGTTCACCGCGACCAACTTCCTTCCCCAGTACACCCAGTACGCCCGCGGCGTCTCGTCGACCACCGGCGGTCTGCTGCTCATCCCGATGATGCTGGGCATGGTCGACATGATGGTCGTCGCCGCCATCCTGGTCACCAAGACCGGCAAGTACCGGATCTACCCGATCCTCGGCGGTGCGCTGGTCACCGTCGGCATGCTGCTCCTGCTGGTGCTCGACGCAGGCACCAACACCCTCGTCGGCTCGCTGCTCACCGCGGTGATCGGCCTCGGTGTGGGCTGTCTCGTCCAGAACACCGTGGTGATCACCATGAACAGTGTGGAGATCCGGGACATGGGGGCGGGCACCGGCGCGAACACCCTCGCCCGTCTCATCGGCGGCTCGCTCGGCGTGGCGCTGCTGGGTTCCCTGTTCAGCAACCGCCTGGAGGACACCCTCGCCGACCGGCTCGGACCCGGCGGTACGGGCAAGGGCGGCGGCGCGTCCGGGGACCTGACGCCGGAGCTGCTGCGCAAGCTGCCGCAGACGGTCCAGGACGCCTTCGGCGACGCGGTGACCAACGGGCTGCATGTCGTCGCGATCGGCGGCGCCGTGGTGGGAGTCCTGACCTTCGCTGTGGCGTGGTTCATCCGCGAGGTGCCGCTGCGCGACACCAACGAGACGTCGGCGAAGGACGCCGGTGGCCCGGACGCCGCTCCGGACACGGACACACGTACGGATACGGATACGGACACGGTCACGGATGCCGACGCGCGTGCCGGCTCGGCGCCGGACACCGACTCGGCCCGCGCCTAGGGCGGGAGGAGCGCGGCGTCAGGCCCCCTGGTGCACCTCGCCCGGGGGTCCTGCCGTGTCAGGGCCCTTCCTCGGCGAACGGCAGCCGGATCCGGAAGGTCGCTCCCTCCCCGGGCGTACTGCGCAGGGTCAGGCAACCCCCGTGCGCCGACACGAGCGAGTGGGCGATGGCGAGTCCGAGGCCCGCTCCCGACGTCGTACGCGCCTCGGACCTGTTGCGCGCACCGTCGGCCCGGTAGAACCGCCGGAAGATACGCTTCGCGTGCTCGTCGGTGATGCCGGGCCCCCGGTCGGCGACCTCCAGGACGCTCGCCGTCCCACCTGCCCCCGTGACGCTGCCGACGCCGATCCTGACCGGCGAGCCCGGCGGCGTGTGGGCGACGGCGTTCCCCACGAGGTTGGTCACGACCTGTCGTAGCCGCGCCTCGTCCCCCAGCACCGGCGCCGGGCCCACGGACGTCCCGTCAGGGCCGGTGAGCGTCACCTCGCGCGCCGGATCCAGCGCGCGCAGGTCGAGCAGGGCGTCCACGGCGACCGCCCGCAGATCCATCGGAGCGCTGCGCAGGACCGGGGTCCCGGCGACCGCGTGCTCGTCCAACTGCGCCAGCAGCAGGAGGTCTTCCGCGAGACGTGTCAGGCGCGCGGCCTCACGCTCGATGCGGTCCATGGTGCGGTCCACGTCGGCCCGCTCCGGCAGCGCGCCCATCCGGTACAGCTCGGCGTACCCGCTGATGCCGGCGAGCGGTGTCCGCAGCTCGTGGCCGGCGTCGGCGACGAATCTGCGCATCCTGGCCTCCGAGTCGATACGGGCGAGTGCGGCGGACTCGATGCGCTCCAGCATGCCGTTGAGCGCCGTGCTCAATCTGCCGACCTCGGTCTTCTCCGACGCGGACCCGGGGACCCGGCGGGACAGATCGCCGCCGACGATGGCCGCGGCGGTCTCCTCGATCCTGTGCAGGGGGCGCAGACCCGCGCGGATCGCGACCAGTGCCACGAGAGCCAGGGCGATCAGCAAGGCGCTGCCGAGGGCGACGCTGTTGCCCCGTACGTCCTCGACGGTCGCGTTCACATTGTCCAGCGATCCGGCGAGCACCATGTCCCCGCCCTCGGCCGTGGGCAGGACGAGCACCCGCCAGTCACCGTCGCCGGCGGTGCCGTCGGTGGTTCCGCCGGTGGTGAACGGCTTCAGGCGCCGCTCCCGCAGAGCGGTCGCGTCGAGCTTCGGGAGCCGGGGCGTCGCGGTGGCTCCGGTCGGCGCTTGCGTCCCGCCGATACGTTCGGTGCGGCCGTCGGGCAGCACCCGCGCCGGATAGAGGTCGCCGAGGAGATCGGCGCCCGGCTCCGCCGCGCCATCCGTGGTGAGCGCGAGGGTCGCCGCGAGCGACGGTGGGAGTTGGGCCATGAGCAGGCCCGTGGTGCGCAGTTGACCGTCCGCTCGCTTCATCAGCGCGGGCTTCAGCGAGTTCAGCAGCAGAATGTTGCTGAGCAGCAGTCCCACGGCGAGCAGCGCCGTCGTGATGAGCAGGAGCCGGGTCCTCAGCGAGAGCCCTGCTGTCACGCGCCCGCGCGGCAGGCTCATGACCGGGGACTGCGCAGGACGTAGCCGATGCCGCGCACCGTGTGGATCAGTTTGGGTTCGACACACTCCACCTTGCGGCGCAGATAGCTGATGTACGACTCCACGATGCTCGGGTCGCCGTCGAAGTCGTAGTGCCAGACGTCCTCGAGGATCCGCGCCTTGGACAGGGTGCGGTCGGCGTGCTCCATCAGGTAGCGGAGCAGTTTGAACTCGGTGGGGGACAGGTCGACCGGTGCGCCGGCCCGGGTGACCCGGTGGGTCGCGGGGTCCAGCGTGAGGTCCGCGACAGTCAGTACGCCCCCGGCGGGCCCGCCACGGGTCCTGCGCAGGATGGACCTGATTCTGGCGATCAGCTCCTCCAGCCGGAACGGCTTGGTGACGTAGTCGTCCGCGCCGATCCCGAGCCCGTTGACGGTGTCCTCCGGGTCGTCGCGGGCCGTCAGGAAGACGACCGGCACCTGCTCGGCCGCCCGGCTGTCGGCGGCCCCGCGCAGCCTGCGCACCACGTCGAAGCCGTCGAGGCCCGGGAGCATCACGTCGAGCACGACCAGGTCCGGCCGTTCGGCGGCCACCGCGCTCAGCGCCTCTTCGCCGGTCGCCACCGAGACGACCCGGAAGCCCACGAAGCGCAGCGAAGCGGCGAGCAGTTCGCGGAGCGTGGG